>NZ_LVCT01000373.1:0-4816 GCF_001647205.1 Rhodococcus sp. EPR-134 | reverse complement strand
ATCTCGAAAGCCGGCCGCGGCTTGGGCAACTCGCTGATCCGTGAGGGATCGAGCTTGACCGACAGGTAGTCGCGAGAGCGGCCATCGGCGTCGACGACGTAGAAATTGGTACGCAAGGTCGCCTTCACCAAGGAGAACATTCCACGCAGAATGCGATCGGCATCCAAGCTGAGTACCTCGTCGATGGACGCACGCAACTGCTCGTCCAATTCGGCGACGCGAATGTCGTCCTGCTTCTCGGGGTCGAACATCGCCTCGAACAACTGCACCAATGCAAACGCGGTCTGCGGGTGTGTAAGCGCGATTCCTTCGATGTGGAACTGACTGTATGGAAATGTGGCCTGGCGCAGATACTTTGCGTAAGCACGCAGCACCACGGCTTGCCGCCAGGACATTCCGGCCCGCAGCACCAACTCGTTGAATCGGTCAGCTTCGGCCCGGCCGAACCAGACTGCGCCGAATGCAGCCGTGAATCGCTTCTGGACCTCGGTCAGCGGGGCGGTACTGGTCTCGAGCGGCACCTGCGCATCGAGGTCGATCTCGACCGACGCCCGAAGATCCGCCGGTACCGACAATCCGAAATCGTAGATCCAGCACTGAACGCCGTCGAGTCGCTGCACGACGTGCGGCCGCTCGTCGAGAACTTCGACGCCGAGTGACTGCAGCACCGGTAGCACCTGGCTCAACGAGATACCGTCGCCGCCGACGAAGAGCGTGAAGCGCCAGGCACCGGGCGCGGAGTCCACAGCACGATAGAGCAGTACGTCGATCGCGCCTGGCGCCAACGCCTCGAGTCGGGCGATGTCGGCCAACGCGCGTGACGGTTCGAAGTCCTCCTTGTATCCATCGGGAAGCACCCGCGAATACCGCTGCACCAGTTCCGGATCCACACCCGGACTTTCACGAACAAGGTCGTTGATGCGGTCGTCCCAACTACGACTGACTTCGGTCAAGAGAGCCTGAACTCGCTCGCGGTTCGACTCGGAGACATCCAGATGAACCGGCTCACTGTCCGGATCGCGCCGGATCGTCACGTGCAACAGCGCAAGATCGTTCTCGGTAACCCGGGCGGTGTAATCGACTGTGCCTGGTCCGAATTCGCGCCACAACAGGTTTTGCATCGCCAGTCGCACCCGCGTCGTGGACCGGTCGCGGGGTAGATACACCAAGCAGGACACGAAGCGTCCGAACGTGTCCTCGCGGACAAAGAGTCGCACCTGTCGACGCAGCCCGATGCTGTGCACGGCGTGGACGGTCTCGAACAAGGTCTCGGCGTCGCTCGAGAACAACTCGGTGCGTGGGAACGACTGGATGACCTCGAGCATCGCCTGACCGGAGTACGAATGCAGGTCGACACCGGCACGCGCGATGACTTCGCGAACGCGGCGCTCGATCAGAGGAATCGCGAGGACGTTCTCGTGGAGTGCGACCACGGTGAACACACCCAGGAATCTGTGCTCCCCCACGATGTTTCCCTCGTCGTCGAGGATCGAGACACCCACGAAGTACGGGTAGACAGCGCGGTGCACCGTGGCGGGGAACGATCCCTGCGTCAGGACCAGAAGCGGTCGATCCGGGAGATCTGCGACTGGAGGCAAACTCATCGGGCCTTCGGTGACCGCGTCGGAGCGCAGCACGCCGAGCCCGCTGCCGGCGACCGTGCGTGAACCGTCCTTCGTGCCCTCGAACCGCCGGTATCCGAGCACGGCATAGTTTCCGTCCGCCATCCACCGCAGCAGCCGAGCGGTATCGGAGAATTCTTCGGGGGTGATCCTCCCGGAGGCAGTTTCTGCGGCACTCTCCAACTCGTCGGCAACGCGCAGTTGCAATGCCTTCATGTCCGGGGTGTCACCAACCACCTGGCGGACGTCCGCGAGCACCTTGCCGAGGTGTGCTTCGATCGCGTCGAGAGCGGAATCCTCGACTTCGGAGTCCAACTGGACGTGCATCCAGGATTCTTGGATACCGCTGCCGCCCAAGGACATCAGATTGCCCGAGTCATCGCGTTCAACCGTCAGGATCGGATGGGCGAATTGACTGATTCCCACACCTTGTCGGTTGAGCATCGCGGTAACGGACTCGACGAGCAACGACATGTCGTCGGTGACGATCTGGACGGCAGCGCCGAGACCCTCGGATCCTGACGGGCGGTACACACGCCATACGGCGGTGCCCGGGGTCCGCTGCCTCCCGAGCGCAAGATGCGCGAGCAGGACTCGATCCGATCGACCGTTGATGACGTCGTCGCTGTCACCCTCGTCGATATGCGTGAAAAAGGCCTCGCGAAGACGCGTCAACAACGTCGCTTCGTCGAGGCCTGTGCCCTGCTGCCGTACACGGTCTGTCATTCCTGGCTCACATCCTTGTGGGTTCTGATCGCCGCGACCAATCTCTGACTCGAGACTAGCCGCGGCAACCAGTACCTAGGGTGAACTGAGAAACGAAATCTACGATGTCGTCATCTGAACAAGCGATGCTTCGAGCACCGCGCGTTCGCTGTCCGCCAGCGGTCTGGACTTTTCGGACACCGTGTCGAATCCGACCATCAACGCGTCGCCGAAAGCGCATTCGACACCCGCGTTGTCGCGGATGACGTGCCGAACCGTGAACGAGGAAGTCCCGACGTGAGTCGTGAAGATCTCTACGTTCAAGGGACCGGACCGATCGGTGACCGGCTTGAGGAACTCGACGGTCATCTTTCGAACCACGAGGTATCCCGGCCGGCCGCCGAGCGGCGCCAGTTTCGCTTCCAGGAACTGGATGCGCGCTTCCTGCATGTACTCGACGTAACGCGTGTTGTTGACGTGACCCAACCGGTCGGAATCGCCCCACCGGACCTGGATCTGCGCTGTGTATACGTCGGACACCGGATCAGTCCCTGGTGAGCTTGCGGTGAGTCACGCGGTGCGGGCGTGCGGCGTCGGGGCCGAGTCGCTCGACCTTGTTCGCCTCGTAGCCCTCGAAGTTGCCCTCGTACCAGTACCAAGCTGCCTCGTTGTCGCCGAAGCCACCTTCCCACGCGAGGATGTGGGTACAAGTCCGGTCCAGGAACCAGCGATCGTGCGAGATCACGACGGCGCAGCCGGGGAACTCTTCGAGAGCGTTCTCCAGCGAGCCGAGGGTTTCGACGTCGAGGTCGTTGGTGGGCTCATCGAGCAGGATCAGGTTGCCGCCCTGCTTGAGCGTCATCGCCAGGTTCAGGCGGTTGCGCTCACCACCGGAGAGGACGCCGGCCGGCTTCTGCTGATCGTGGCCCTTGAAACCGAACGAGCTGATGTACGCGCGCGAGGGGAACTCGGTCTGGCCGACGACGATGAAATCGAGCCCGTCGGACACGGTCTCCCAGACCGTCTTCTTGGGGTCGATTCCGGAACGGTTCTGGTCGACGTAGCTCAGCTTGACCGTCTGACCGATCTTGACCTCACCGGCGTCAGGCTCCTCGAGACCGACGATGGTCTTGAACAGCGTCGTCTTACCGACGCCGTTGGGGCCGATGACGCCGACAATTCCGTTGCGCGGCAACGTGAACGAGAGATCCTTGATCAGAACGCGACCGTCGAAGCCCTTGTCGAGGTTCGAGACCTCCACGACCACGTCACCCAGGCGCGGCGGTGCCGGGATCTGGATCTCGTCGAAGTCGAGCTTGCGCGTCTTCTCTGCTTCGTTCGCCATTTCCTCGTAGCGATCGAGACGAGCCTTGTTCTTGGCCTGGCGGGCCTTGGCGCCGGAACGAACCCATGCAAGCTCGTCCTTGAGGCGCTTCTGCAGCTTCTGATCCTTCTTGCCGGCAACTTCGAGGCGTGCAGCCTTCTGCTCCAGGTAGGTGGAGTAGTTGCCCTCGTACGGGTACAGGCGTCCGCGGTCGACTTCACAGATCCACTGCGCGACGTGATCGAGGAAGTAACGATCATGAGTCACGGCGAGGATTGCGCCGGGGTAAGCAGCGAGGTGCTGCTCGAGCCACAGGACAGATTCGGCGTCGAGGTGGTTGGTGGGCTCATCGAGGAGCAGGAGGTCGGGCTTGCTCAGCAGCAGCTTGCAGAGCGCAACGCGTCGCTTCTCACCACCGGAGAGGTGGGTGACCATCTCTTCCGGCGGGGGGCAGCGCAGGGCGTCCATAGCCTGCTCGAGCTGCGAGTCGATCTCCCACGCATCTGCGTGATCGAGCTTCTCCTGCAGCTCGCCCATCTCTTCCATGAGCTCGTCGGAGTAATCCGTAGCCATCAGCTCGGCGATCTCGTTGTACCGCTTGAGCTGGACCATCGTCTCTCCGAGACCGTCCTCGACGTTCTCGCGAACAGTCTTGGTCTCGTCGAGCTCCGGCTCCTGCATGAGGATGCCGACGGTCGCGCCCGGAGCCAGGAATGCCTCGCCGTTGCCCGGCTGGTCCAGTCCGGCCATGATCTTGAGGATGCTGGATTTACCAGCGCCGTTCGGTCCGACGACACCGATCTTCGCGCCGGGGTAAAAGCTCATCGTGACGTCATCGAGGATGACCTTGTCACCGTGCGCCTTGCGCACCTTCTTCATCGTGTAAATGAACTCAGCCATGACCGCCAGCCTATCGGTGTTTGCCCTATAACCCACATTGCGCGTTGGCCGTCACTCCGATGCGGGTTCTGCGGACAGTCCGAGGTCATCGACCAGATTCACCGACATGCTCATCGACCCCCACGAAAACCGCGATGGGGACACCTCCGGGTGTCCCCAGGACGGCTCAGATCATTGCCCTGTGGATGCCCTTCGGCTCGCCACCGAGCTGCGAGAGCGTCGACGCATGGAAAATGGAGCCAGGTACGTGGATCGCATGTGCCAA
>NZ_LVCT01000372.1:0-9236 GCF_001647205.1 Rhodococcus sp. EPR-134 | reverse complement strand
GAAAATGCACGAGAACGGGAACTTGTACAACGTCTCCGTACGGCCCGCTTCCTTCCACGCCGTCCCGTCGTACACCTTTCCGGCGTCGATCGTGCGGTACGTCGGCAAGAACGCATCCTTGACGATCAGATCCTTCGACCCCGTACCGCGCAGACCCACGACATTCCAGCTGTCCTGGTCGATGTCGTAATCCGAACGCGGCAACAGCACGTGCAGAATCTTCGGCGGCATCAACGGCTTACCGGACTCGTCACCGACCATCGCACCGATCATGATCCAGTCACAATGATCAGTACCGGACGAGAACGACCAACGACCGTTGAGGATGTACCCACCCTCGACCGGCCTCGCCACACCCATCGGCGCATACTGCGACGCCATCCACGTATCGGGATCGGTTCCCCACACCTCTTCCTGAGCCTTGCGGTCGAAGAACGCAAGCTCCCACGGATGCACACCGACGATGCCGCTGACCCAGCCCGTGGCACCATCCATCGCACCGATAGCCATTGCCGTCTCGGCGAATTCACGCGGATGCGCCTCGAGGCCACCGAACTCCTTCGGCTGCAACATCCGGATGACGCCGGAGTCGCGCAAACGCTTCGCGCTGCCGTCCGTCAAGCGCATCAGCTTGTCACCCTCGACCCCGTCGGCGCGGATCTCGTCGGCGAACTGTGAGATGTTGTCCAGAACCTGACCCATGATCTTCCGCCTCCATTGATAGCCCGCCAACCTTCAATAAAGTAGAACACGTTCTAGAAAAATGCGGAAGTAGAACGGCCAGTTCGTTCAGCGCCGATCAATACGAATGCGACAAGGCCAGTGGCGTTCAGGTCGACACGTGCCCCAGTCCCGCGGTCAGAATGCGAATACACCTCATCGCAACTTCCGCAGGCGAGCCGTCGCCATACGCCGGGGAGTCCCCGTCAACCCACGCGACAACGGCCATCCGCTGGGCCGTGTTCGCTGCAATTGCAAGCAAACGCACTTCCAGTGGGTCTGCGCCGGGTCCCATCAAATCACGCAGTACGAGCACCAAAGCAGTCTCGGTGTCGTTGACCAAGCTCACCACGCGTTCCGAAGCGCCGGATCGCCAGGAACAATCCTTTGAAGTCGGCGAATCAACGCAATCGCATCGGATGTTGCGGCAGGTGAATTCAGTGCGACGCGGGCGGCGGATGCCATCACCTGAACAACAGGCGTACCCGGCGAACTGGACGCGATATACCCGAGCCATTCGTCGATCCCGTTGGCGAGTATCGGCCTCACCGCATCTTCCTTCGTCCGAAGTATCGATAGAACGTGCGAAGTCCGATTCCAGCTGCGCGTGCAATGCCCTCGGCGGTCACCGGATTCTCGCCGCGAAGGACAAAAAGCTCTGCAGCACAACGTGATATCTCCAAATTTGCCTGCTCCTTCCGCCGTTGGGTGAGCGACGGGGAGTTAGACACTGAACCATGCTCATGCCAGTATCGCACGGTGCGCCACCGTGCTTCGGAGTCGAACAGGAAGAACCCTGGCATCGGCTGCGGAAGCCATGTACCGTCCACTTCGCCTTCGATCAGTTCCGCCACCGGCTGGACATCGAGACGCCAGGCCACCTCGTCTCACCCCCATCGCCATTTGACGCGATTCGAGGCGGCAGCGCAGGACCAAGTCTACGGATCATCGACGTTCACGAACGCATACGCCTGGGTCCCGCCGACGGCAACGCTCGCAGTTCACGCATGGTGCGTTGAACATCGAAATGTGTCGCAGTTTGGCCAACCGCCCCCCAAATCGATGACGCTACAAGGCGGACAGGTACCGCACTTCGGTAGTCGAGTTTGAGCATCGCGGACGGACCGGAAACAGCAACGGCAGCAATCGCGTTTCCTTGCGGCCCAACCGGTGCAGCAACGCAATTGAGGCCGGGACTCAACAGCCCCGCGCCGTACGCTACGCCGGTATCACGTATTCGACTGAGTTCCTGCCTTAGAGTCATCGGCGCTTCAGCGCCCACAGGGGAGCCTCCGAACGCAAGGAGCGCACGTCCAAGAGCCGACCTGTCGGCCGAAGAACGTTCGCCGACACGAGTAGGAACTACACCGGACAGCATTCCGCCGATCTTGTCGAGGTAAACGACATCCGGCGCGTCCAGCACTCCGAACTGCACTACCAGTCCGGTCACTCGATGCAACTCGCGGAGGAAGGGCAAAGCGACCGAATACAATCGATCCTGTTGTATTGCAAGGCTTCCCAGCTCCATCAATCTGATTCCAAGGCAGTAATCAGTGCCATCCCGCCGGAGCCACTTCTTGGCGACGAGCTGCTCGAGCATGCGATGCACCGACGAACGAGGCAAGCCGGTAATTCGCGAAACTTGACTGAGAGTGAGCTGTCCGGACACTTCGAAAGCATCCATGACCGACGCCAGTCGATCCAGGAACCCCGCCGGGGTCGTAGCGTCTGCACGAGCGGAAGCTTGCATGCGAATTCCTTGAAGTCATTCCCACAATTTATGGTGCATGTGGGGCACGTGGAGCCGAAAAGCGCTACCGGGCTTACTGGTTACGGCCCGCTGCAACAGCACCGCGACACCAGGCCGTCCGTCACCGTCGGATGTTCGAACGATCTCAGTGTGACAAATTGTGCCATGTTGACATCGGGTGTGAAGAGAAAAACCTCAGGAGCATTCACAGAAGGATCACGGTGGACGTTAACGCCGCAACATGAACAGAGAAGGGCGAAATACGTTGCCCCGGAGGCATATTCCACTAGACCAGAAAGTCGCACGGAAGATTTCCGTCAAATCCGTTGGGCCATTCGCCACGCTTGTGCCGCAAGCCTGTCCGCCTGGGCGCCGAACGATTCCGCCGACCGCTCGATTTCGCCCATCGCGCCACGTAGCGTGCGGCTGTACACACCCTCGACAATGCATGCGATCTTCCACCAGTTGAACGCAATGTAGAAGTCGATATTGAAGTCCGCATCTTGTTGGGCCGCAGAGATATAGACGTCCAACAGCTCATCGCGCGACGGGAAACCTTCGATTCGAGTCGGAGCATTCTCCAATGCACAAACATCGTCATCGGGTTCGGCCCAATAGACCAACAGTTGGCCCAGGTCTGCCAAGGGGTCACCCACCGTGGCCAGTTCCCAATCCAGTATTCCGGCGATCACGCCGTCGGCGCCGACAATGCAGTTGTCAAGGCGAAAGTCACCGTGCACGACGCTGCTACTGCACTGAGGGGGAATATTTCGAGACAACTTGGCATGTGTGCGTTCGAGGTCGAGGCTATCTCGCACACGATCACCCTTCCAGTTCCGCAACCACCGATTCAACTGACGATCGATGTAGTCCGTCCGATCGGCCAGAGCATTCCATCCGATCTCACGAGGGTCGACCGAGTGCAGGGCGGCAAGATTGCGAACCAGTTCCGCGGCCAATCCGGCTCGCGTTTCGTACGGGATTTTCGCGCGTACTACCTCCGGATCACGCAGGACTGCGCCGTCGATGAAGTCCATGACAAAGAACGGAGCACCAGTCACAGATTCGTCAATGCACTTGCCTACAACGATCGGTGACGGAACCGGCACGTTCTGCAGTCGCTCGAGAATGTCAGCTTCGCGAATTACATCATGGGCGGATGCATGCCTGATTCCGAGCGGGGGTCGACGTAGCACCCATCGAGAACCTGCCTCGTCGCTCACCGAGTAAGTCAGGTTCGAGCGTCCACCGGCGATCCGTTCGAATTCGAGCAATCCTTGCGTGGCATCGGGCAGATACTCACGGAACCACGCCGCCACCAGGGGCTCACACAAACCGTTGTCGCCCTGCGGTGCCAGGTTCACGACCTCACACCCTCACGCGCGGGACCACTTCCGACAGATGCTGATTTCAGCGGCGCATCGATGCCGTCGAGAAACACCGAAACGACGGCATCGGCGAGCTCTGAAAGACCGAACTCCTCTGTGGGGCTGAACCATCGGAGCGACAACCACACAGCGTCGCGAATCAGTCCGTAGAGAATCTCCGCCGGCAGGTCCGATCGAAACTCGCCTGCGCTCATTCCGGATTCGATAACAGCGATCCAGGCGTCCTTGGTGCTACGGGCGGCCTCACGGATGTCGTGATAGGAGTCAAGTTTCCGGAGATAGGTGCTGTTGTTCTGATAGCTCTCGGAGGCGTGTGGGTGCGCCTGACTGACCTGAAACGAAGCTCGAACCAGCGAACCGAGGCGAGTACGTGGGTCACCGGCAGATTCCAGGATCGACCCGTATGCGCTCGTGAGCGCCTGAAGATATTGTGTGACAATCGTATTCGCGATTGCATCCTTCGATGGGAAGTAGTGATAAAGGCTTCCGGACAGAATTCCCACCGCATCAGCGATATCGCGAACTTTGGTGCCCGCGATCCCCTTGGTGGCGAACAGTTCTGCAGCCTGTTCGAGTATCAAGTCGTGACGATCCGACCATTCCATTCAAGTCCTCCTGACGAGTCTTCACGTGTCACCTCTGACGAGGTTGCAATTTTGACTCTATACCGCGAATCAAACGTTTGCTACAGTCGCTCCGTACCGCGTAGCAAACGTTTGATACGAGACTTTGAGCGCTCGTGAAATACCAGGAGAGGACGGACGCGTGTCGGACAAGACAATGTCGGAAGCAGATGTCGTAAGTCGACTGAGATCGGGAATGACAATCGGAATCGGCGGGTGGGGTTCGCGCCGGAAGCCGATGTCACTCATCCGAGAGATCCTCAAGTCAGAACTGACCGATCTGACCGTTGTGTCGTACGGCGGAGCTGATGTGGGGTTGTTGTGCGCAGCCGAAAAGGTTCGAAAGGTTGTGTTCGGTTTCGTCTCGCTGGACTCGATCCCCCTGGACCCTCACTTCAGAGCAGCCCGACAGGCTGGTCGTATCGAGGTCAGCGAATACGACGAGGGCATGCTCCAATGGGGCCTGTACGCGGCCGGGATCCGTATGCCCTACCTGCCGACTCGCGCGGGACTCGGTTCCGACGTCCTCCGGGTGAATCCGGAACTGCAGACGATCGTCGATCCTTATGCGGGCGAATCATTGGTTGCGATGCCGGCGCTCCCCCTCGATGCCGCGCTGGTACATATGAACCGCGCGGACATGCATGGCAATGCCCAATACCTCGGGCCGGACCTGTACTTCGACGACCTGTTCTGCCTGGCTGCCGAATCGGTCTATGTCTCTTGCGAACAAGTGGTTCCCACTGCGGAGTTGACCGCGGATGCACATCCGTCGACGATTCGAATTCCCCGGTTGCTTGTATCGGGAGTCGTTCACGCTCCAGGTGGTGCGCATTTCACATCCTGCGTACCCGACTACGATCGTGACGAGGCTTTCCAACTCGAATATGCCACTGCAGCAAAAGATCCAGAAGCTTGGCAACGCTTCGTCGACCGATATCTGTCCGGCTCCGAGGCCGACTACCAGAGACTCGTCGCTGCGGAATTCGAAGGAGTGCCGGCATGAGTGACGCCACTCGGGCAGAGGTCTGCGCGATCGCGTGCGCCGAGGCGTACCGAGGCAACGGTGAAGTGATCGCGAGCGCATTCGGCGTGATACCTGCAATCGGTGTGCGATTGGCGCGTCACACTTTCGAACCCGATCTCGTTTTGTCCGACGGAGAAGCGTCAGCCGTGCGCGGCACGTGGGCCGTCGACCGAACTCCGGCAGGCGAGGTCGAATCGTGGTTGCCCTTCAACCAGATCTTCAATCTCGTCTGGAATGGCAAACGGCACATCATGATGATTCCCACGCAGCTCGATTCCTATGGGAACTGCAACATCTCCGCGATAGGTGATCATTCGCGGCCGACAGTGCAACTCTTGGGAGTCCGCGGAGCGCCGAGCAATACCGTGCATCACCCGACAAGTTACTGGGTGCCGAAACACAGTGCACGCGTTCTCACTTCACAGGTCGACATGGTTTCCGGTGTCGGAAACGACAATGCACGCAAGGCCGGACCGTCGGCCAGCCGATACCACGAGTTACGACGAGTTGTCACAAATCTCGCAGTTCTGGACTTCGAGCCGGATAGCGGACAGTTGCGTCTGGTGTCGACTCACCCCGGCGTAACCGTCGACGAAGTAGTAGCCGCAACCGGGTTCGAACTCCACCTGCCCAAAGCCGTACCCACTACTCGAACCCCCACAAGCGAGGAACTCGACCTGATTCGCAACGTCATCGATCCACGGAACCTACGTGACAAGGAAGTACCGGCATGACCGTGCCGAACTCAGGTACCGGGCCACTGCACACCCGTATCTGCGAACTCTTCGGTGTGAAGTATCCGATTGTGCAGACCGGCATGGGGTACGTCTCGGACGCCCGACTTACGGCGGCCACAACCAAAGCCGGCGGTTTGGGAATCATCGCCGGGGCGATGCTGACCTACGACGAACTCGTCAGCGCCATCGATTACGTCAAAGACCGCACCGACCAACCATTCGGCGTGAACTTGCGAGCCAACCAGGACGACATCGATCGCAGAATCAAACTTCTCATTCGATCGGGGGTCAAGATCGCCTCCTTTGCGCTCGCACCGAACCAGGCGCTGATCGGCCGACTCAAAGATGCAGGCCTTGTTGTCGTGCCGTCGATCGGAGCTCGCAGACATGCCGAGAAAGTTGCAGCGTGGGGAGTTGACGCAGTTGTCGTTCAAGGCGGCGAGGGCGGCGGACACACAGGCGCAGTCCCCACGAGTTTGCTTCTGCCACAGGTAGTCGACGCCGTCGACATCCCCGTGATCGCGGCAGGCGGATATTTCGACGGCCGAGGTCTCGTCTCAGCACTCGCCTACGGTGCAGACGGAATCGCGATGGGGACTCGCTTCATGCTCACCAGCGATTCGCCGGTGTCTCAGGCAGTCAAAGATGTCTATCTCTCGAAGTCGGTCAACGACACCGTGGTCACACTCGAGATCGACGGGGTTCCTCAGCGTGTGCTGCGCGCAGGAACGATCGATCAACTCGAATCAAGCCACGGACCGACGCGCATGTTACGTGCTGCCCGCAATGCTGTTGCTTTCCAACGTCTCTCGGGAACACCCTGGTCGAAGTTGATACGTGAAGGCCTGGAAATGCGGAAGAGCCACGAACTCGGCTGGCGGCAAGTTGTGATGGCCGCCAACGCACCGATGCTGTACCGATCCGCACTCCTCGACGGCCGCACGGATATCGGAGTCATGGCGACCGGGCAGGTCGTCGGACTGATCGACGACATCCCCAGTAGCGCAGAACTCGTCGAACGCATCATGCAGGACGCGGAGGCCGTCCTTGCTCGACTCACACCCGCACCCGAATTGGACAGTCGAGTCTTGTCAACTGAAAACGTGAAAGGAACAACGAACTGAAATGAATCAGCTGAAAGATCGAGTAATCATAGTAACCGGCGCCGGTCGTGGTTTGGGCCGGGAGCACGCCCTGCTACTTGCGGCCGAAGGCGCAAAAGTGGTTGTCGACGACACCGGCGCCGGACCGGACGGGCACGGAAACGACATCAGTATTGCGGCATCGGTCGTCGACGAAATCGTCGCGGCCGGAGGAATCGCAGTTGCCAGTGTCGCGGACGTCACGACGATCGACGGCGCGAGCGAACTCCTGGACCTGGCCCTCGAGGCATTCGGCTCGGTCGACGGCCTGGTCAACAATGCCGGCATCCTGCGTGATCGAATGTTTCTGAACATGCCCGAGGCCGATTGGGACGACGTGATCTCGGGACAACTACGCGCTACATTCGCGCCCTGCACTGTATTCGGCAACTACTGGCGCGAGCGTTCGAAGTCGGGCGAAACCGTCGCGGCGTCGATCGTGAACGTATCGAGCACCTCCGGGCTGCTCGGTGCCGTCGGTCAGAGCAACTACGGCGCCGCGAAGGCCGGGATCGCAGCGTTGACAACGATCCTCGCACAGGAGGTCGCCCGATACGGTGTGCGAGTCAACGCAATTACGCCTGTGGCCAGGACACGGATGACCGAGAACGTTCCCGGTATCAAGGAACTTGTTGCAGCACCTGACGATCCGAGTACATTCGACACCTATCATCCAGGCAACGTCTCGCCAGTTGTGGCCTATCTGCTCACCGAGAAGTGCCCCGCCACTGGTCAGGTGTTTTACGCCAAAGGCGGCGAAGTCCGCCAGTTTCTCGGGTGGCAGTACGGAAAGACCATCGCCAGAGACTCGCGATGGACGGTGGAAGAGTTGACAGAGGCGATGAGTGAAATTGTCTGAGACGACTGCGCCGATCCCTGGTCCGGGACACGGCCTTGCTGAAGGCAAATCCGTTCTGGTGACAGCAGCAGCGGGAACTGGAATCGGATTCGCAGCGGCACAACGCTTTGCTGCCGAAGGTGCCCGACTGGCGATCAGTGACCGGCATGAGCGCAGATTGATCGCGGCCGCCGACCGCATCGAGTCCGAGTTCGGCACCCGCCCACTCACTGTTCCTTGCGATGTCACGGACAATCAGCAGATCGACGCAATGGTCGATCGGGTGGTTGCCGAGTATGGATCCATCGACGTCCTCATCAACAACGCAGGCCTCGGCGGGACGGCGAGCATTCAAAGTATGACCGACGAGCAGTGGTGTTCGGTACTCGATGTGACCCTGACGAGCACTTTCCGCACCACACGATCAGTGTTGAGAGTCATGATTCCACGAGGGTCGGGGGTGATCGTCAACAACGCGTCGGTCATCGGCTGGCGTGCGCAGGAAGGGCAGTCGCACTACGCCGCAGCGAAAGCCGGCGTCATGGCGCTCACACGATGCTCTGCCCTCGACGTGGCACCGCACGGAATCCGGGTCAACGCGGTTGCACCGAGCATCGCGATGCATCCTCACCTTGCCAAGGTGACCAGCGACGAACTGCTCGAAAAGCTCAGCAAGAGTGAGGCTTTCGGTCGTGCGGCACAGCCGTGGGAGGTCGCCAACGTCATGGTCTTTCTTGCAAGCGACTACTCGTCGTACATGACGGGCGAAGTCGTTTCGGTAAGTAGCCAACATGCATAGCCACCCATGGGCTCTGAAGGAGAAGCTGTGGTCGACAAAGAGTCACTAGGTATCACGGGCACCCCGTTCCGTATGGACATCGAGCGCGGCAAGATTCGTGAGTTCGCCGTTGCCACGTATTCGAGCAATCGGAACTATGTCGAAGACGAGTTCCCGGTAGTGCCCCCGACGTTTCTCACCACGACCCTCCTCTGGCAGACAGAGGGCTCGGA
>NZ_LVCT01000371.1:0-10786 GCF_001647205.1 Rhodococcus sp. EPR-134 | reverse complement strand
GTCTGAACTGCACTTCGCGGATCGTCGACATCTACACGAAGCAGGGACGGAAGGGCGGCGAGATGACTTTTGCCGTGATGACAACGGATTTCGAAGACGAACAGGGAAATCTCATTGCTCGGGCAACTATGACCGGAGTGGAAACTGCTCGACCGACTGTGGAGGAATCTTGATCAACACAGTGTCAGTCCCGACCCCGTGGGTTGTCGGTCCGGTATCCCGCACCGATTTCGTCAGGTACCAAGGTGCGTCGGGAGACATGAATCCGATTCATCACGACCAGGTTTTCGCCGAGGCGGCGGGGTACCCGAGTCCGTTTTCGGTCGGGATGTTCCAAGCTGGGCTCCTGGCCACCTTCGCCACCGATTGGCTGGGTGCAGAGAACATCCGAGCGATACGAGTTCGGTTCCTCGAACAGGTTTGGCCCGATGACACTCTGACATGCTCAGCGCTTGTCGAACGAACCTATGCGGACGACGAAGGTGACAAGATCGACGTCGAACTCGCCTGCACGCGGCAGACCGGCGGATTGGCGGTCAAGGCGTGGGCAACCTTCGTGCGGACGCCCCTCGTACCGTCGGAGCGGCCGTGAAGGCGCACGTATGTACCCAGCTGGGGTTGCCGAATCAACTGCAGTTCACAGAAATTGACGATCCCACGCCGACACCGAACCAAGTTCTCGTCTCGGTCAAGGCGGCGGGTGTCAATTTTCCCGACGGGTTGATCGTCGCCGGAACGTATCAAACTAAACCCCCACTCCCCTTCATTCCCGGGTCGGAAGTCGCGGGTGTAGTGCACAGTGTCGGCTCGGACGTCCAAGGGGTCGCCCCGGGGAAGCGAGTCATGGCCTTCTGCGGCATGGGCGGATACGCGGAACTCGTGGCGGTCACCAGTGACAAGGTCTTTGTCATCCCTGATTCCATGAGTTTCTCCGACGCTGCCGGATTCGTGGTTACCTACGGAACGTCCTACCACGCACTCGTCGACCGAGCTGCGATCCAACCAGGAGAGACATTGCTCGTCCTGGGTGCCTCCGGGGGCGTCGGGCTCACCGCAATCGAGATCGGCAAAGCATTGGGTGCACGCGTGGTGGCGGCGGCGTCCTCCGAAGCGAAACTCGAGGTCTGTAAGCAACATGGAGCAGACGAGTTGATCAACTACACAACGGGCAACCTTCGCGAACGAGTCGCACAGGTCGCACCGTCCGGTGTAGACGTTGTGTACGACCCGGTCGGTGGAGATCACGCCGCTACAGCGGTGCGCGCATTATCCACCGCAGGAAGATATTTGACGGTTGGCTACGCTTCGGGGCAGATTCCGAAGATCGGCATGAATCGCCTCCTCGTCGTTGGCGGGGCGCTACATGGAGTTCTCTGGGGCGCATGGGCGAAGCGTAATCCGGAGTGCAACGCGGACAACATGCGAGCGCTCTTCGACATGTACGACGGTGGCGCTCTGTCTCCTCATGTGAACAGCATCCACCAGCTGATCAATGCTCCTACCGCACTCGAGGAAGTCATGAGTCGACGAGCGCTGGGCAAAGTCATCCTCTCAACCAACCCCGAATGACAATTCACGACAAAAGGTGCCGTCAATGGACTTAGCTCCGAGCCCCGCTGCGCGCGAAATCATCGCGCGTCTAGAAGCATTCATGGACGAACACGTCTACCCAGCTGAGTCGGTTTACTCCGAACAACTCGAGGCCGCAGGACCTCGCAGTCACGTCTTGCCACCCGTAGTCGAGTCGCTGAAGTTGGAAGCGAGACGCCAGGGCATGTGGAATCTGTTCATGCCGGCGCTCTCAGGACTGTCTCACCTCGACTACGCCCACATCGCCGAGGTGACGGGACGCTCGCCCTACATTGCCCCCGAAGCCCTCAACTGCGCGGCGCCCGATACCGGAAACATGGAGATCCTGCACCTGGTGGGAACCCGCGAGCAGAAGGAGCGATGGCTTCAACCACTGCTCGACGGCACAATGCGTTCGGGCTTCTCCATGACTGAACCCGATGTTGCGTCCTCCGATGCCCGAAACATCATGACGTCGATTGTTCGGGACGGCGACGAATACATCGTGAACGGTCGAAAATGGTGGACGACCGGTGCAGCAGACCCACGGTGCGAAATTCTGGTAGTCATGGGGAAGACGAATGCCGAGGCAGAGCCCCACAAGCAGCAATCGATGATCTTGGTGCCCGTCGCCACCGCTGGAGTCGAAATCGTGCGCAGTTTACCGATATTCGGATACCACGACCAACACGGCCACTGTGAAATTCGGTTCGATAACGTTCGAGTACCGGCAACAAATATGCTTGCGTCCGAAGGAGACGGGTTCGCCATCGCACAGGCGCGCCTGGGTCCGGGCAGAATTCACCACGCCATGCGCTGTATCGGCATGGCGGAGCGCGGATTGGACTTGATGGTTCGACGTGCCCAGTCTCGTAACGCTTTTGGCGGGCCGATCTCGGATCAGGGAGTTGTCCGGACCTGGATCGCCGAATCGCGAATGGAAATCGAGCAGGCCCGCCTTCTGGTGCTGAAGACAGCATGGCTCATCGACCAGGTCGGAGCCAAGGGCGCTCAGATCGAGATCGCGGCAGTCAAAGTCATCGGTCCTCGTGTGGCGCGCAACGTCCTGAATCGATCGATCCAGTGCCACGGGTGTGGCGGTGTCACCGACGACTTCCCGATCGCGAGAATGTGGGCGAGTGCCCGGATCCTCGGTATCGCCGACGGACCAGACGAAGTGCATATCAGGAGCGTCGCACGCCACGAGTTGCGCAAGCACCGCTGACGGCGATTGGTGTTCGAGGCCCGCGAAAGCCGTTGTATTGCTGAATCATCAGCCTTCGTCCACTCGAGCGCATGGTTGACCTCGGTCAACCGCTTCGGGCTGCGGCCCGTGAAGAGAAAACCTCAACCAATTGAATAGGAGAGGCAAATGCCTCGCGCGTCAAAATCAAGGGAAGTGTCCTTCGATCACGAAGTGGACTTCCTCGTTGTCGGCAGCGGTGCCGGTGGGTTGACCGCGGCGTTGGCAGCCGCCGCCAATGGTCTGAACACCCTCGTCATCGAAAAAGCAGACGTTTATGGCGGCACCACCGCGCTGTCGGGCGGCAACATCTGGGTGCCCAACAATCCAACTCTCATCCGCGAAGGGCTCTCGGACAGCCGTGACGACGTCCGGGCGTACATGCGAGCTGTCGTTGGTGATGGAGTTCCCGAGGACAACATCGACGCATTCGTCGACGAAGGTCCACGCGTGTTCGAGTTCCTCGAGAAGACCAGCCCGCTCATGCGATTCCAATGGTGTACGGGCTATTCGGACTATCACCCGGAGAAGCCGGGCGGTCGCCCACGTGGACGTACCATCGAACCGCTTCCTTTCGACCTGAAAATGCTCGGCACCGACGAGTCCGGTCTGCGCCCCGGCGCACTTCCGACTCCCGCCGGTCTGTACATCACATCCAAAGAGTTCGTGAAACTGAACATGGTCATGCGTACCTGGGCAGGGCGACGTGCCGCGCTGGCAACCGGGTGGCGTGCAGCGAAGAGTGTTCTGACCAGAAGGCACATGGAGACACTCGGGCAGGCCCTGGTCGGCCGTCTGCGCCTGGCGATCAAACAAGCCGGCGTTCCGCTTTGGCTGAACACTGCGATGGAATCGCTGATCACCGACGACGATGATTGCGTGGTGGGTGTGGTGGCCGAGCGCAGCGGCCGCACTGTCAGAATCCGAGCTTCCAAAGGCGTACTGCTCGCCTGCGGCGGTTTCGAACAGAGCGACGAGATGCGTCGGCAATATCTCCCGGAAAACGCCAGCGCCAACTACAGCCTCGGTTCAGTCGACAACACTGGAGACGGCATCCGCGCGGGACAACAAATCGGTGCCGCAGTTGACCTGATGGATGACGCGTGGTGGATGCCCTCGTTCAAGAGACCTGACGGGATCATGCACGGATTGGTCTCCGAACGGTCGGTTCCCCGATCGATCATCGTGAACCAGAACGGAGTTCGGTTCACCAATGAATCCGCTCCCTACGTGACATTCGTCCACAACCAGATTGCCGGGGGTCACGACCCAGCGTGGTTCATCTTCGACGCGAAGGCCAAAAGTCGCTATCAGATCGGAGCGATCATGCCGGGGCAGAAGTTCCCGAAATCCTGGTTCGACAACGAACTCCTCTACACCGGCGACACGCTCGACGAGTTGGCCGGCCGCCTCGGACTTCCGAAGAAACAATTAGCTCTCACTGTGCATCGATACAACAGGTTTGCGCACAACGGTGTAGACGAAGACTTCGAGCGTGGAAAAAGTGCGTACGACAACTACTACGGGGACCCGACATTGCCAGTCCCCTCGATGGACATGATCGACGAAGGTCCGTACTACGCGATTCGACTACGAACCGGCGATCTGGGAACGAAAGGCGGGCTCGTCTACAACAAACATGCACAGGTTATGCACAGTTCCGGTGAACCGATTGCAGGTCTCTACGCGACGGGCAACACCTCGTCCGCGGTCATGGGCAACGACTACGCCGGGGCAGGCGCGACCATCGGGCCGGCGATGGTTTTCGGATACATCGCGGCGCGCCACGCAGCTGACCGCCGACAGGACCCGCGATAGATCGGAGTCGTTCCCGTTCCCGTCGGCACGACGTACAACCACGCGGAGGTGGCCTGGACGAACATCCATGCCACCTCTGGTCGGTGCTCGGTGACTCGCCAACGCGATGGATGCACTGTCACACAGTCTGCAATTCCGCAGGCAGTTCGACCGCGTCGCTACCCGAAGCCGCAAGCAGCTGCGCGTACCGCCCGCCTTGCTTCACCAGTTCGTCGTGGGTGCCCTTTTCCACAACCACGCCCTGGTCGAGGACCGCGATGAGATCCGCATCTCGAACCGTGGAGAGTCGGTGCGCCACAACAAGAGTGGTGCGTCCGACCATCAGCTCGTCGAGCGCGTCCTGCAACGCACGTTCAGTGCGATTGTCCAAGGCGCTCGTCGCCTCGTCGAGGACGAGGATCGGCGGATTCCGCAGGACTGTGCGCGCGATCGCTATGCGCTGTTTCTCACCGCCGGAGAATCGGTAGCCGCGCTCGCCGACCATGGTGTCGTACCCGTCGTCGAGACCGGAAATGAACTCGTGGATCTGCGCGATGCGCGCTGCCTGCTCGATCTCGGCGTCCGTGGCGTCGGGTTTCGCGAACCGAAGGTTCTCACGAATCGTCGTGTGGAAGAGATACGTCTCCTGCGACACCACACCTACCAGGTCGGAGACCGTCGCCAGATCGAGGTCCCGCAGATCGACGTCGTCGATTCTCACCGATCCCGCAGTCGGGTCGTACAGACGTGCGGCCAAGTATCCGAGAGTGGTCTTGCCCGAACCCGTGGAGCCGACAAGCGCCAAGGTTCCGCCGGCCGGGACCGTGAGGTCGATGTTGTCGAGGGTCTTGCTGTCGGTTCCTGGATACGAGAAGTCGACGTGGTCGAACCGAAGTTCGCCGGACATCTTGGTGCGGTCGAAGCTCTTCGACTCTTCCGGATCCGCGATGTCGATCGGCAGATCCAGGTACTCGAACACGCGACTGAACAGTGCCATCGAGCTCTGCACCTCGACGCCCGTGTTGAGCAGCATCATGGTGGGGCGGAACAATTGTGTTTGCAACGTGGTGAATGCGACGAGGGTGCCGACGGTGATGGTGTTGCCGTGATCGAGAGTGAAACCGGCAAACCAGTAGACCAGTGCAGGCATGGCTGCGAAGGTGATCGACATGGTCGCCATGCGCCACTTGCCGGCCATCATGGCTCGGAGTTCGACGTCTGCGACTTCCGCTGAACGCTCGGTGAATCGATCCGTCAGAGCCGACTTCGCGCCGGTCGTCTTGCCGAGGAGAATGCCACTGACGGAGAGAGATTCCTCCACCTGGACCGACAGATCACTGAGTAGCTTCTGCCGCTTACCAGAGATCTTGCGGCGCTCGTCACCGATCTTGCGTGCGATACGGATGAACACCGGCAAGATCGCCAGCGAGAAGATGGCAAGCCGCCAATCCAGAAGGAACAGAGCAACAATGGTGGCTGCCACGGTCGTTGCATTCTGCGCGATGGATGTTGCCGTGTTGGTGACCACCGACTGCATACCGCCGATGTCGTTGGCAATACGCGACTGAACTTCTCCGGTTCGGGTTCGAGCGAAGAATCCGAGCGACTGATTCTGCAGATGCGAGTAGACCCGCACGCGCAGTTGGTGCATCAGTTTCTGGCCGATGCTGTTGGACATCCAGGTCTGCGCCACGCCGAGACAGCTCGTGATCACGGCAATAGCGATCATGCCGATGGCCAGAACGCTCACGAGTCCGAGGTTCTTGTCCGGGATCGCCTTGTCGAGCATTTCGCGTAGGAGCAGCGGGCTGCCCAGCGCCACGATCGCGCTGAGTGTGATGACCGCGGTGACGATGGCGATCTGAGTTCGATACGGCGCGAACAGTCCGAGTACGCGTTTTGCCGGTACGGATTCCGCCGGAGTGATCTCGACAGCGGATCGTTCGATGTTTCGCATGCGATCTGGTTTCACGTTCTACCTCCTGGAGGCTTTCTCACCCTAGTTTCATATTGATGAGGTTACCTCACTATGAGGCTGACACCAACAACGCTAGACTGACGCCATGCATTCCCGAGAGCGCGAACTCACCGACGTCGTGATGTCCGTGGCACGGCTCATCCGCCGACGTCAGGTGGCAGCGCTGGAACCATTCGGTCTCTCGCCGTCGCAAAGCCGAGCGCTGCGAGTACTGACCCGAGTGGGCGAGCCGGTTCGACTCGGGTTTCTTGCCGAGCGACTGCGCATCGTTCCGCGGTCGGCGACCGACGTCGTGGATTCCCTCGAAGAGGCCGGATGGGTGCGCCGCACTCCCGATCCGAACGATCGGCGAGCCGTGTTACTCGAGCTCACCGACGCCGGCGCTACCCTCGCTGCCGACGTCGCAAAAGCTCAACGACGCGAATCTTCGGATGTGTTCGACGACCTCGACGAATCGGAGCGAGCAACTCTCACCGAACTTCTCGAGCGAGTGGACGCGGGGCACGACTCGCGGCCCCGCGACTGCCCGAAACCTTCGGTCTGAGTCCTCACGCAGCGACGGTGTCGATTGCGTCCTCGACATTCTCCGCCGACGTCGGCTTGCTCTGACGCTCGATCTTCGAGATGCAACGAGCAAGGTCCGCGCCTACCGCAGTCGCCCGTAGCTCGAGATCGGAACGAGGCACACCCTCTTTGGTCGTGTACTCGTTGGTGCGCAACTCCCCCGCCACCATGACCGGATCACCCTTCATGATGGATGCGCCGACGCCGGTGACCAACCGCCGCCAGCAGCTGACCGTGAGATAGAGGGTCGCTCCGTCCGTCCACTCTCCGGTCACCGTGTCTTTGCGACGCGTGTTGCTCGCCATCCGAAAGCTCAGCACCTCTTCGCCATTGGTGGTCTGCCGCTTCACCGGATTGGTGATGACGGTTCCGACAACCGTTGCATGCGTTTCGTACATGTCCGATCCCCCTTCGAACTCCAGAACCCGCCAACTGCCGCGGGGCCGATCATTGCGTCGGCAGTTTCGATTGTGGAACGACAAACGCGTGGCTCGGGATCTTCGATTTCCACCTGTGCATCGGTGGAACAGCTGTGGAGAAACAGCACTGCCCGAGCCAAACGGCCCGGGCAGTGTCGGAGCTAAGTGCTAGTGGAGGATTCGTCGGATTTCTTCTCGCTGGGTGTCTCGTCCGCAGAGTCCTCGCTTGCAGTCTCCGCGTCAGCAGCCTCACGGGGTTTCCACCCTTCGCGGTCTCGCCTGGCCAATTCGGCGAACATCGCGTTGTGCGCGGCGAGGTCGGCGTCGTGGTCGCGCTCGGCCGCACGGTCGGTTCGCCGCGCTGTCCTGCCATCGCTGCGCGACCACTGAACCAGTAGCGCGAGCATGACCACCATGAGCGGGATCTCGCCGGTCGCCCACGCGATGCTGCCGCCCAGCTGCTGATCGCCGATCAGGTCGTTGTTCCAGCCGAGGCCGAGCGAACGGAAGTACGCGCCGCCCATGACGGCGGTGGTGCTCATCAATGCCACGCCGAAGAAGGCGTGGAACGGAAGTGAGCCGAAGACCATTGCCAGCTTGGTCACTGGCTGCAATTGACGTGGTGACGGGTCGATTCCGATCGCCACCCAATAGAAGAGATAGCCGCTGAGGATGAAGTGCAGGTTCATCAGCAGGTGAGCGCTGTGCGAGTCGACCGTCGCACCGTAGATTCCGCCGAGATACAGCGCGTAGAAACCGCCGACGAAGAGAACTGCCGCCACGATCGGGTGGGTGATGAATCGCGAGAACGGGCTGTGCAGAGCGGTCAGAATCCACTCGCGAATGCCGGGCACGCCGTCCTTGCCTGCCGGATCCAGGGCCCGCAGAGCCAAAGTGATCGGCGCACCCAGAACCAGCAGGACTGGGCCCAACATCGACAGCGCCATGTGCGCACCCATGTGAACGCTGAATACTGCCGGCGCGTACTTGCCGACGCCCGAAGACGTGGCGATCAGGAGCACCGCACAACCGCTCATCCAGGCGATGGTTCGGCCGACAGGCCAGGAATCCCCACGCTTGGCCAGCTTGCGCAGACCGATTCCGTACAGAATCGCCGCAGCAACGGCGGCGGTGCCGAACATGAGGTCGAATCGCCAGTCCGTCACGAAGGCCATGAACGACGGCGGGTCCGGAAGGTTGTAACCGAGTTCGACCTCGGGAATCGAAGGAATCGACAAAGGCGGGGGCGGCGGGGTACGACCAAGGCCGATCGCGAGACCGATGGTCGCCGCCATCACGATGCCTTCAGCGCCGGCAAATCGAATCAGGGCAGAGCGACTCTTCGGATTCTCCGCCAGCGCCGGTAGCGCCCGACTCCGCTGAGCCCAACCGAAGAACCCGAGGATGATCAGTGCAACTGTTTTCGCGACGATCAATCGTCCATACGTCGTGGTGAATACGTCGTCGAGAGGCAGACGGACAATCGCGTTGATGACGCCGCTGAATCCCATGACGACGAAGCAGATGGATGCGACCGTCGAAAAGCGTCGGGCTGCTACGTCGGTGTAATCGCCGCCGCGCCGCGCGTGTGCCAGTAGCGCGAACAAGCCGCCGGCCCAGAGCGAAGCCGCCACGAGGTGCAGGATCAGGCTGTTGGTAGCGATGTCATGCGACCCGCCCGAAGACGAGTGACCGGTGAGAGCGAGCGGCATCAGTCCGAGAAGACCGACCAGCAGCAGTAGCGGGGTCCACCACCAGCGCAGTGTCAGTCGGGCCAGGATCGCCAGAACAACCGCGATGATCGCAGTCCAACGCCAAGCGCCGGCGATCTCGACCTGATCGAGTCCCGACCACAGGTTCGCCGGTTTGATCGCTTCGGCAAACGGCTGACCCGACGTGTCAGAGAGCGTCAGAGGCACCATCATGAACGAACAGATCGCCCACACGATCGCGGCGTGCGATGCAGTTCGGACTGCCCGATAGCCGTCGACGTCGAGGACGCCCGACTTCTGCGGCGGCACGAAGAACGCGGCCAGCAGCAGTGACCCGATCGCGATGACCGCGGCGATCTCCCCCAGTGCCCGCATCGCGGGCAGGCCGTACGTGGTGATCGGGCCTGGATCCGGGATGCCCAGAAGAGTCAGTGCCTGCGACGCGGAGAATCCCACCACGATGGCTGCGGTGAGCCCTGCGATGAGTCCACTGACCACGAATATCGCGGTCGAAGAAGCGGGTGCACCGCTGTGCTGTGTGGACTCCGGTGGGGAATCTGTCGGCGCGAGGTCGGGTGTAGCCATACCTCAAGGGTAGGACCTTCGCGAACCGACTACGACAACGCGTCGGAGTTGGGCGGCGCGCGTCACATCCCGAACCCTCGAGTATGATGTTCCACGCGCCTCCGTAGCTCAGGGGATAGAGCAAGAGCCTTCTAATCTCTTGGTCGCAGGTTCGAATCCTGCCGGGGGCACCACAAGATTTGATTCACGGATAGTCACACTGCGTGGACGAGCGGCCACTGGGCAGAACAGTCTGATTCGGATCGAAACCTAGCCCACAAATTGCGTGCCGTCCGCAGTAATCTGCCTCGCATGAAGAAGGCACTTCCGAAGACCCTGAAGTCACTCGCCCGGACCGTTGGAATCCTGGCACTCGCGATCGTCGTTGTATCCGTCGTCGAGCGGTTCACCGGCGCACACCAACCGACTACCGGTCCCGCCTCGTTGACCGGGCCCGACCAATCGTTGTAGCCCTTCCCTGCGACAAGGTCGTCTCACGAAGTTCTACGACGACGAGTCGGTAGGCAAGAGTCCACCAATGGCGGCTGAGTCGCATGCAACACGCTGCGCGGAGCGGCCGCGACTGTCACAGAATCTCTGCGCTCCGGATCCCAAGGCGTCACAGCAGCCGGGGCAGTCAAACCTTGCGGGCAGCCGCGGGTGTAGCGCCATTGACACAAGCTGCGTCAGAATGGTTGCGCGAGAACTCGATTCGAAGGTCCGATTTCGCGAAGTGTCCAGAGAGCTGCGAAAAGTACCGGCTGAGGGACCTCGCGGCCACTCGGTGCGGTTGCTCGGATGTGGCGACTGCACGCCGATCGAACCGGTCGCATCCACCGTCAGCAACTACGCAACGACCGTCACCATTTGACTCCGGGCATCGAAAGCGCTTGAAAAGTAAGCCAGTTCATCGTGCCGAGGCGCGCGAGAACGACCTGAA
>NZ_LVCT01000370.1:0-3106 GCF_001647205.1 Rhodococcus sp. EPR-134 | reverse complement strand
AGCGTCGCCCAAAGTCGCTGCGGCGCGTGATCAGCTGGACTGACGTAACCGTACCGAAGGCCTTCTACGAAAAGCTGGGCGATTCTTCGTCTCGAAATGCCCTGTCGGCCCCCGAAGCATTATCGACAGTTAACTGAGGCCGGAATCCAATCTGCTAAGAAAAACGAATCTAATGTGACCCCTATCTCTGGATCATTTCAGAACAGGGGTTTCGATGACCCGCGACTGAATTCACCCCCTAATTCACCCTCCTCCTATACACAGAAAAATGATTTGCATTTATGTCGAGCGTGTGTACACAGATAATTCGCTCCACACCTTGTCGTTCCGACAGCAAATAAGGGGCAGTGAACTGCATAAAGGCTCATTCGGTACAGCAGCGCCGACTCGGCTCGGCCGCTCACCGATTGTCGACAAGTGCCAAGGCAGGCATGCAACTGATGGTCGAGATCGAATTGTGATGAACCAGCCAGTTAACTTGAAAGAAATCAACGGAAGATAGATATACCCAGGTAAGCGCAGTTCTTCTTGCATGGACGCACGTCCATGGCGTGTCCAGCTATGCGATTTGCTCGTGTTAGATTCCTGATTGCGCATCGCCCGGTTTGCGCCTTCTGCGTTGTTTGCGCGGAATTTGCATCTTCTCGCGAACGGCCCCGCGCACATTTCTTTACGTTGTGCCAAAGAAAGGAATTTCATGAAAACCGTCACGGCAGCGAAGCACGTAGCACGAAGACTCCCCCCTCGGAGCCATCGCACTGTTGCTTTTGCTATCCGGGATGGTGCTCATGCTCGAACTGCAATGAATCGCGCAGGAAAGATCCTCGGCCGCAGCCTTTAGTACCTCGAAGGTCGTCGCGTTAGGTAATACCGGCGGTCGATTTTTCTTGGAATTTCCTGGCCTACCCAGAGCCGGCCGTCGGTCTGCGCTGGCGCCAACCAGGTCCGATTACCAACTGTTCGGCTCCGCAGTAGGTCGCCTGAGAATCACCAACGCTCGCAACCAGGCTCCAGAGCGGCTCAAAGGTCCCGTTTCCCTATTCGACGGCCCCGGAAACGGGGCCTAAATCATGTGTTCTGAACGAAAGGTGTTCGTCATGCGTAACCGTGTCTTCCCACGCCGTGCCAGGGAGGGGGTGGTGTCTCGGTGGGCAGCTTTGGGGATGATCGTTGCGGTCCTGGCGCTGGTCGTATCGTCGTTCTCTTTCGTCCAGGTTGCCTCGGCCGATGACGTCGGGACCTCGACCACCATAGTTCCGACCACAATAGTTCCGACCACACCGAAGCCGCCCGCGACTACGACGGAGGCGCCACTGAAGACGACGGCACCGCCTACTTCCACGTCGGAGTCACCCACTTCTGCGAAACCGCCGATCACGACGGCGTCCTCGTCGACGACTCCTGTGGCGGCGCAGCGACTGGCCGCACGCGGAGTCAATCCCGGCATCGATGTGAAAATCACCGACGTCCAGGTCGAAGGAAAGAACGACCAGCAGATCACGGTCGGGGACTCCGTCACGGTGAAGGGCATTTGGGACGCGTCAAGCGCGAGTCCGCAGCCGGGCGACCAGTTCACCATTGAATTCCCTGGCGAGCTGAAGCTTCAGTCCAACCCGACGATCGCGCTGGAGGGCGACGATGGGACGGTTTGGGGCACATGCGATCTGGCTGCTTCCACCAATCTCATGACCTGCGTGCTCTCCGACGCTGTGGCGGATCGGCCGGACGAGGTGAAGGGCGATTTCTTCGTCTACACGAAGGCAGTCGAGTACACCACGTCAGAGACTGTGGATTTCACGATCAACAACAAGGTCACGCAGGTCGACCTGCCCGGCACGGGCGGCATCACCGACGGCCGCGAAATCGGCGAGTCGACGAAGTCCGGCAAACTCCAGGACAACAAGCAGTCAGTGCGGTGGACCATCGACATCCCCGGCGCAGATCTGGCCAAGTTGGACACAGGCAACACCGGTTCGGTGACCCTGAGCGACGAGCTCTCCGACAACATGAAGGTGTGTGCGGGCAGCCTGCTCAACGCGAAGCTGTGGTCCGGTCGCCCGGGCGATCTCAAAGAGACCCCTGGCGGCGTCACCGTCACCCAACCCGACGCGGGTGATCAGGTCACGATCAACATCAACAACGGCGGGCCCTTCGAGGGCAGCAAGCTCTACCGCATCGAGTACACCTCATGCACGACCAGCGGCGTTGTGGATCTCAAGGGGACTCAGTACACCAACTCCGTGACGATCGGTGACAACACGGTGGCTTCGGATGGCGTGGGACAGGACTACGCGCCGCAGACCGAGCCCTGGAAGGGCGGCTACCTCGACGGCGGTAAGCGCAATATGGAAGCCGTCTGGACGATTGTGGTTCCGGGCACCGACATTGCCGCCAACAACCACAAGATCGACATCACCGACACCTTCGGCGGCCCCCATGCGGTCTGTGCCTCGGGCGTGCAGGTAGTCATCGAGAAGTCTGACTACCTCCCAGGGCGGGAGAACGAACCCAACTACCGCACTCCTGCCGCAGGATTCACCATTGCTCCCATCGGCGCAGTAGCCGGCGCGAGTACCTTCACCGCGGCGATCACTGTGGATAACCCGGACACATTCAACGAAGAACAGTATTACTACTTCACGTACCGGACCTGCCTGACCACCACCGAGGTGCCGGACTCCGAGGACCATCTCACCAACTCGGCGGTCGTCAACAAGACGTCGATCACGGGAAAGACTGAGGGACCTGGGTTCACGAGCGGCAAGAACGGCGCGATCAACACCACGTCGCAGACGATCGGCGGTGTGGAGCAGCCGGCAGGCACCACCCTCAATTGGACCGTGGAAATCTCCGGACACGATCTCGAGGGCCTTACGGAACCGGCGGTCATCAACGACAGGTTCTCACCGAACATGACGGTGTGTGAAATCGGCGGCGATCTCAAGAGCAACCTCAATCTCAAGGTCGTCGCGCAAGACTTCTTCGACGGCAACAAGAAACGCGATATAACCGACGCCACCTCGGTGGCGCGCGCCGACGGCGGTTTCGATCTCACCCTCCCTCGGGACGCGGACGGTTACAGCCGTCAGACGAAGTACCTCGTCAG
>NZ_LVCT01000369.1:0-9752 GCF_001647205.1 Rhodococcus sp. EPR-134 | reverse complement strand
CGGCGACGGAACTCGGCCACCTCACGCGCGCCGGCAAAATCATCCGCCACTACCGCTCGAGCTGATTCCGCCGAAGGGGCGTAGTAGTCGACGGCGTAGTCACGAACCATGCGTGATGCCAACACCTTCGGGCCCAGATTCTCGAGGGTGTGGCGAACCCTCTCGACCCAGCGCGTCGGCAGATCGGCTGCATCACGGTCGTAGAACGTCGGCAGTACCGCGTGCTCGAGAAGTTCGTAGAGGGCGCTGGCTTCCAGATCGTCACGCCGCACGTCGTCGAGAACACCGTCGGCCGTCGGAATGGCCCACCCGTTCTCGCCGTCGTACATCTCGTCCCACCATCCGTCGCGAATGGAGAGGTTGAGGCCGCCGTTGAGCGCGGATTTCATGCCGGAAGTACCGCACGCCTCGAGTGGGCGAAGCGGGTTGTTGAGCCACACGTCGCAGCCCCAGTACAAGTAGCGGGCCATCGACATGTCGTAATCAGGCAGGAAGACGATGCGGTGACGCACATCCGCTTCGTCGGCGAACCGCACGACCTGCTGGATGAGTGCCTTACCGCCGTCGTCGGCGGGGTGCGACTTGCCGGCCACAACCAACTGCACCGGACGTTTCTCGTCGAGCAACATCGCACGCAGACGCTCGGGATCACGCAGCATCAGCGTCAACCGCTTGTACGTCGGAACGCGCCTCGCGAACCCGACTGTCAAGACGTTGGGATCGAATACTCCAGTGGTCCAGCCGAGTTCGGCCTCGGTCGCGCCGCGTTCGAGCCAGGACGCTCGGACGCGACGACGAACTTCGTCGACCAACTTGCCGCGCAACGCATTACGTGTTTCCCACAGTTCGGTTGCCGACAACTCGTGCAGGCGCTCCCACCCGCGTGCTTCTTCGAGTTGCTCCTGACCGACGATCCGCCTGGCCACGTCCATCCACTCCGGCGCCGCCCACGTCGGCGCGTGAACACCGTTGGTGACCGAACCGATCGGCACCTCGTCGGCGTCGAAGCCCGGCCAGAGACCATTGAACATGTCGCGGCTGACGATGCCGTGCAACTTCGAGACGCCGTTGGCTCGCTGGCCCAGGCGAAGACCCATGTGCGCCATGTTGAAGATCGACGGATCGGCTTCACGCCCCATCCCGACGATGCGGTCGACGGTCAGGCCGGGAAGCAAACTCGATTCGTTCTCGCCGTTCGCTCCGCCGAAGTAGTGACGGACCAGATCCGCCGGGAAGCGGTCGATTCCCGCGGGAACCGGAGTGTGCGTCGTGAAGACCGTTCCGGCACGGACCGCGGCCAGAGCCGAATCGAAGTCCAGACCGCTGGTGGTGACAAGTTCCCGAATCCGTTCGATGCCGAGGAATCCGGCATGCCCCTCGTTCATGTGGAACACCTCGGGATCGGGCAATCCGTACGCCGCGGTGTAGGCGCGCACCGCGCGGACGCCGCCGATACCCGCGAGGATCTCCTGCTTGATGCGGTGATCCTGGTCCCCGCCGTAGAGACGGTCCGTGACGCCGCGCAGATCCGCGTCGTTCTCGGCGATGTCGGAATCGAGCAGCAGCAACGGCACTCGTCCGACCTGAGCGATCCACACTCGCGCACGCAGCACCCGGCCACCGGGCATTGCGACGTGAATGACGACCGGCGATCCGTCTTCGGAAGCCGGGCCTGCGTCCGTCAGCAAACGAAGAGGCAACCCTTGAGGGTCGTGCGGCGGGTAGTGCTCGGCCTGCCAACCGTCGGCGGTCAGCGACTGGCGAAAGTAGCCGGATCGGTAGAGCAGTCCGACGCCGATGAGCGGCAGCCCGAGGTCGGACGCGGCCTTGAGGTGATCGCCCGCCAGGATGCCCAATCCACCGGAGTAGTTGGGCAGAACTTCGCTGACTCCGAACTCCATGGAGAAGTACGCAATTCCGCCGGCTAACGATGTGCCCTTGGCCTGCTGGGATTGGTACCAGCGCGGGGTGCTCAGATAAGCATCGAGATCGGCTGCTGCAGTGTCGAGGTCACCGAGAAATGCCTCGTCACTGCTGAGTTCGTCGAGACGGGTGGGGTCGACTTCCCCGAGCATGCGGACCGGATCGAACTGGACTGCTTGCCAGAGTTCGGGGTCGAGTCGCGAGAACAGATCCTGTGTCTCGGGATGCCACGACCCCCGAAGGTTGGTGGACAGGGGGCCGAGCGCGGCGAGGCGCTCCGGAAGGTGGGCTCGGACAGTGAACCGACGCAAGGCTTTCACCCCGCGAACCCTAGTCGAGTTCCTTGCACTCTGTCCGGTGGAACCGAACGCCCGAGCCGACCTGACCACCGACAGACCCGAATTCGTCGTTATCAGCACTCCAGCGCCGCACCCACTACGGTTGAACCCGGCGAAAGAAAGTTTTACCGCGATCCATCACCAGAAATGGAGCTTCCCGTGTCAGGACGCCTCGGTATCGACGACGTGGTACCCGAGATCTCGGGTAACTATCCGGCAAAGGCCGTGGTCGGTGAAGTCTTCCCAGTGCACGCCACCGTGTGGCGAGAAGGCCACGACGCCATTTCCGCCACTTTGGTCGTGCGTGGTCCGCGCGGTACCAAGCCGCTGCGCATTCCGATGGATCCCGGGACCGAACCGGACACCGTCGACGCGGTGTTCACGCCGTCCGCCGAAGGCATGTGGTCGTTCCGGATCGAGGCGTGGAGCGATCCCATCGCCACCTGGAAGCACGCCGTGGAAGCAAAGCTCGCCGTCGGGCAAGGGGCGGCCGAGTTGGCCAACGACCTGGAAATCGGTGCGCGCCTGTTCGAACAGGCCGCGCACGAGGTACCGCGGGGCAACAGGTCCAGGCTCGAGGCCGTCACGGCGTCGCTGCGCAGCGATCAGGCGCTGACGGCTCGCGTCGCGCCGGCCTTCGCCTCCGACGTCGCCGAACTGCTCCGCGCCACTCCGCTCCGTGAACTGGTCACCAAGGGCGAGTCCCACCCCGTCGTCGTCGATCGCAACCGTGCACTGTTCGGATCGTGGTACGAGTTCTTCCCCCGCTCGACGGGCGGTTGGGACGAGAACGGGGTGCCGCAACACGGTACTTTCCGAACCTCGGCCGAAGACCTACCCCGCATCGCCGCAATGGGTTTCGACGTCGTCTACCTTCCGCCGATCCATCCCATCGGCGAGATCAACCGCAAGGGACGCAACAACACTCTCACTCCCGAACCCGGTGACGTCGGCTCGCCGTGGGCCATCGGCTCGGTCGACGGCGGGCACGACGCTGTTCACCCGCAGCTCGGCACGCTCAAGGACTTCAAGGCGTTCGTCGCTGCGGCCCGCAAGCTCGATCTCGAAGTGGCACTGGATCTCGCGCTGCAGTGCGCCCCGGATCATCCATGGGCCAAGAAGCATCCGGAGTGGTTCAACGTCCTTCCCGACGGCACCATCGCCTACGCCGAGAACCCGCCCAAGAAGTATCAGGACATCTACCCGATCAACTTCGACACCGATCCTCGCGGTCTGGACAAGGAAATCCTGCGAGTCGTCCGACACTGGATCAGTGCCGGCGTCAAGATCTTCCGGGTAGACAACCCGCACACCAAGCCGCCGAACTTCTGGGAGACACTCATCTCGGAGGTCAAGAAAACTGACCCCGACGTCTTGTTCCTCGCCGAGGCTTTCACTCGTCCGGCGCGCATGTACGGCCTTGCCCGGCGCGGGTTCACGCAGTCGTACACGTACTTCACCTGGCGAGTTGCGAAGTGGGAGCTCACCGAATTCGGTAACGAGCTGGCGGCGAAGGCCGACGAAGCCCGACCGAACCTCTTCGTGAACACGCCGGACATCCTGCACGAGTCCCTCCAGCACGGTGGGCCCGGAATGTTTGCACTGCGAGCAGCTCTCGCCGCCACCCTGGCGCCGACGTGGGGCGTCTACTCCGGTTACGAACTCTACGAACACCAAGCCGTTCGCCCCGGCAGCGAGGAATACCTCGACTCCGAGAAATACGAACTTCGGCCGCGCCGTTTCGCCGAAGCAGCAGCGCGAGGCGAGTCTCTCGAGCCGTGGATCACCGCGCTCAACCGCATCCGGCGTGCACATCCGGCCCTGCAACAGTTGCGGAACCTGCACTTTCACCACATCGACAACGACGCGTTGATCGCCTACTCGAAGTTCGACGCCTCGACCGGTGACGCCGTCCTGACGGTGATCAACCTCAACCCGTTCGCTGCAGAAGAGGGCACCGTCTGGTTGGACATGCCGGCGCTCGGACGCGAATGGCACGACCACATGACCGTGCTCGACGAGGTAACCGGTGAGCAGTTCAATTGGGGCCAAGCCAATTTCGTCCGCCTCGAGCCCTGGCGTTCGGTGGCGCACATCCTCGCGCTCCCACCCGTTCCGTATCCGGCCCGGATCTCTCTGGCCTACCAAGCACGCAATGCGCACCGCGCAGGTGGAGGCAAGTGATGTCAACCGAGAAGTTCCCTTCGGGTATCGCACCGGACAATCACGATCTGGAGCTGTTGGCGCGCGGTGAACATCACGATCCGCACAGTGTCCTCGGCGCCCATCCCCACGCCGACGGCACCGTTCTGCGAGCGTTGCGTCCCAACGCCGAGTCCGTCAGTGCCGTCATCGGCGGCAAAAACTTTCCTCTCGAACATGTTTCGAACGGAATCTTCGCGGCTCTGGTCCCCTACCCCGACCTGATCGACTATCGCTATTCCGTGACGTACCCGGGTGGACACACGGTTCTCGCAGCCGACCCTTACCGGTTCCTGCCTACTCTCGGTGAACTCGACCTACACCTGTTCGGCGAAGGTCGGCACGAACGACTGTGGGACATCCTCGGTGCACATCCGCGTTCTTACGAGACACCGGACGGCCCCGTCGACGGCACCTCGTTCGCCGTCTGGGCTCCGGCCGCCCGCGGCGTGACCGTCGTCGGCGACTTCGACGGGTGGAGTGGGCAATTCGCCCCCATGCGAGTCCTCGGATCCACTGGGGTCTGGGAACTCTTCCTGCCCGACATCGCAGTCGGTTCGCTGTACAAGTTCCGGGTCCACGGCCACGACGGCTCCGTTCGCGACAAGGCCGATCCCATGGCATTCGGTACCGAGGTCCCGCCGGCGACTGCATCGCGAGTGACCACCAGTTCGCATGAGTGGAACGACGCGGCCTGGCTCGAAACCCGCGCCAGTGTCGATCCTTCGCAGTCCCCGATGAGCGTGTACGAGGTGCACCTCGGATCGTGGCGTCCGGGACTCGACTACCGGCAGATGGCCGAGCAACTCGCCGTCTACGTCACCGAAACCGGATTCACCCACGTCGAACTGCTGCCCGTCTCCGAGCATCCGTTCGGTGGATCGTGGGGATACCAGGTCACCTCGTACTACGCACCGACCTCCCGCTTCGGCACCCCGGACGACTTCCGCTGGTTCGTCGACCACCTGCACGCCGCAGGGATAGGTGTCATCGTCGATTGGGTGCCTGCACACTTCCCCAAAGACGAGTGGGCCCTGGCTCGTTTCGACGGAACTCCCCTGTACGAGCACGCCGATCCGCGTCGCGGCGAGCAGTTGGACTGGGGCACATACGTATTCGACTTCGGTCGCCGCGAGGTGCGGAACTTCCTCGTCGCCAATGCACTCTTCTGGCTCGAGGAGTTCCACATCGACGGACTTCGCGTCGACGCTGTCGCATCGATGCTGTACCTGGATTACTCACGCCCGGAAGGTGGATGGACTCCCAACATTCACGGCGGCCGCGAGAATCTCGAAGCCGTTGCGTTCCTGCAGGAGATGAACGCCACCGTCCACAAGAACCATCGAGGAGTCGTCACCGTCGCCGAGGAGTCGACGGCGTGGCCCGGAGTCACTCGGGCGACCAATGTCGGCGGCCTCGGATTCAACATGAAGTGGAACATGGGGTGGATGCACGACACCCTCGGGTTCCTCGGTCACGACCCGGTACACCGGACCTACCACCATCACGAGATCACGTTCTCACTGATGTACGCGTGGAGTGAGAACTACCTGCTACCGATCAGCCATGACGAAGTGGTGCACGGCAAAGGAACTCTGTGGACCCGGATGCCCGGGAACGACTTCGCCAAGGCGTCCGGCCTGCGCTCACTGCTTGCATACATGTGGGCGCATCCAGGCAAGCAACTGCTGTTCATGGGACAGGAATTCGGTCAGAGTGCGGAATGGTCGGAAGAACGCGGCCTCGACTGGTGGCAACTCGACGATCAGTACACCGGCACTCTCCATCGCGGCGTCCAGCGACTGGTCGGCGATCTCAACTCCGCGTACCGACGTCATCCGGCCATGTGGACCCTCGACACCTCGCCCGGTGGATACTCCTGGATCGACGCCAACGACACCGAGAACAACGTCCTCAGTTTTCTGCGTTACGGTACTGACGGTTCGATTGTCGCCTGCCTGTTCAACTTCTCGGGCAGTGAGCACTCGAGCTACCGCGTCGGGCTACCAGAGCCCGGCCGATGGGTGGAAATTCTCAACACCGATGCCGAGGTGTACGGCGGCTCCGGAGTCGGGAACCTCGGAGCGGTCACAGCAACGTCGCATTCGTGGCACGGTCGGCCAGCCTCCGCACAGGTGGCGCTGCCAGCTGCTGGAGCGATTTGGATAAGTCTGGAGCGTTGATGGTCGGCCGGCGAGTAGTCATTGTCACGTCGTCACTGTTGGCAGTGGCAGCACTGCTCGCCGGTTGTGCCCAGGGAACGAGTAGCCACGCCGTCTCGATTTATCACGATCCCTTCCGCGTCGCCGGACTCGACGCAACGGCAGGACCAAGTGGGTTGCGTCCGGGAGCCCCCAACGCCGACCGAGCAATCACCGGCACCGACGGCGGGGACATCGACGCGCTGGCAGCCAACGCCATCACAGACAGCGAAACCTACTGGGCCGCCGAGTACCCGGCTCTGTTCGACAAGCCCTTCGAACCGGTCGACGAGCTGATCTCGTGGGACCCCACCGAATCGAACGGCCCGGACTTCTGTGAGGAGACCACCGAAGAACTCATCAACGCCGGGTACTGCAGCATCGATCACACCATCGGTTGGGATCGTGAATTGCTGCTGCCCGAGGTGCGGGAGAAGTTCGGTGACGTGGCCGTCGCGTTCATCTTTGCGCACGAGTACGGCCATGCCGTTCAACGCAAGGCCGGGATCGTCGGCGGTAAACGAGACGCAGCCCTGGTGCGCGAACAGCAAGCCGACTGTTTCGGTGGCGCCTTCTTGCGGCACGTCGCCGAGGAGAAGGCCGCGCACTTCACGATGAACACCTCCGACGGACTCAACAAGGTGTTGGCGTCGGCGGTCGCCATCCGCGACGAAGACCCTAATGATCCTGAGAGCCACCATGGTTCGGCGTTCGAGCGCGTCACCGCCACTCAGATCGGCTTCACCGACGGCGCCGGTGCGTGCGCGAAGATGGACGCCGACGAAATCGAGTCACGACGTGCAGACCTCCCGCAGCAGTTCGCCGAGGGCAACGATTCCGGAGAACTGCCCGTCACCGAGGCAACTCTCGACGAGTTCGTGAAGACCTTCCAAGCGATCTTCGATCTACCTCAGCCACCGAAGGTCGTGTTCACCGGCGCAGACACCGGGTGCAGCGATGCCGTTGCGACCGAACCCGTCTCGTACTGCCCGTCGACGAACACCATCGGAATCAGCGTCGACGACCTTGCCGAGCGCGGCACGCCGGGTCGCGTCGGGCGACGCGAGTTGATCCAGACCAACATCACCGGTGACTACAATGCCTATGTCCTGCTCGCGTCGCGGTACACCCTCGCGATGCAGAAGGAGAACGGCCAATCGCTCGACACTCCGCAGACTGCCCTGCGCGCGGCCTGCTTGTCCGGCGTCATCACCGCAGCACTCAGTCCCACCAACGCCGCGGCGTCCGGAGCACAGGTCACACTCTCCCCCGGCGACCTCGACGAAGCCGTATCGGGGCTGCTGACCGACGGCCTGGCTGCCAGTGACGTCAACGGTGAGACGGTCCCGAGCGGGTTCGCACGTGTCGACGCGTTCCGGACCGGCGTTCTCGGTGGCCGGGAAGTGTGCGACAGCCGCTACACGGAGTAGCGACTGCCGGTCCACACGTCAGTAGAGAGCGGAAGCCAACTTACGACGGGCCGCGATGACGATCGGTTCTGCCGGGTCGAACAGTTCGAACAGTTCGAGCAGGCGCGTCCGAGCGGCAGCCTTGTCGTCGCCGGCAGTTCGCGAGACCAGCGAGAACAATCGGGCGAACGACGCCTCGGGTTGCTGGGCGAACATTTCCAGGTCGGCCGCAGCGAACTGCAGTTCGAGATCGGACGGATCAGCATCCGCGGCCGCAATCGACTCGGGATCGACACCCTGAACCCGAGCCATGAACTTCACCTGGCGGACAGCGCTCTTGGCCTCCGCATTGTTGGGTTCGGCGTCGAGAATTTCCTGGTACGCAGCGATGGCGGCGTCGAGATCGCCCTCGTCCAGCGCGGTTTCAGCGGCCACGAAGCGAGGATCCTCGACCTCCTCCACCGGTTCGTCCGCGTCGGAGACCGGCCCACTCAACTTGCCCTCGACAGCTTGGAGGACTGCGTCGAACCACTGGCTGAGCTGCGCCTCTGGCTGAGCGCCCTGAAAATCGGCCAACGGCTGACCAGCCGCGACAGCAACAACCGTCGGCACCGACTGGACACCGAATGCCTGCGCGATACGAGGGCTCACGTCGACGTCGACGTTGGCAAGAATCCACTTGCCGCCGGCTCGCGCTGCAAATGATTCGAGAACTTCGGTGAATACGACCGAGGGCTCGTATGCGCGGCCACCGATGTTGACGATCACCGGCACCTGGCTCGACTTCAGCAGGACTTCGCTTTCGAAGTTCTCCTCGGTCACCTCGATCACTGCCCCGGAGACAGCAGAAACGGCCCCGTCGCCGCTGGTGTTACGCGGCGGTGGTGGGGCCGTGGCCCGCTCTTTGAAGGCGGACAAGTCGACTGCGCCGCTCATGGCGGCAGCAACTGCGGACGAACGCGCGGGGGGCCTGGAACCTGGTCGAGTCACGGCTCCCAGTTTGTCACGAGTTGCGAGAAGCTACGTAGAGGGATGCAGCACTCAGACGAGCGCCGCGTTGCCCTTGGACGCCTCGAACTCCGTGGACAGCTCACCGAGCTTGCCGTTTCGCACTGCCCAGCGTTCGAAGATGACGGTGCCGAAGGGCGGAACGCTCGAGATCAGCGCAAGGATCGTGGTCTTGACGTCCCACTTGAGCGACCACGCGGTCAGGAGTGCAACAACGATGAACACCAGGAAGCCGGCGGTTCCGTGGACCATTCCGGGGATGCGAATCGCTTCTTCGTGTCCGAGGACCCACTTGAAGAACATGGCAACCAGCAAGGCCGCCCAGGTCACAGCTTCCCACCACGCCACCAGACGGAAGCGTTTCGCGGGAGTGGATACGTCAAAGATGTTCGCCATGAGGCCATTGTGCCCGAACAACTACGACGCCCCGTAGTTGTGTGAGGAAAACCACGGGGCGTCGCAGAGCGAGAGCGCTGGTTCAGGTGTATTTAGACACTCAGGCCTTGGGGACGCGGATGATGAGTGCGTCGCCTTGTCCGCCGCCGCCGCAGAGTGCGGCTGCGCCGATGCCACCGCCGCGGCGTTGCAGTTCGAGGGCGAGGTGCAGGGCGATGCGGGCGCCGGACATGCCGAGGGGGTGGCCGACGGCGATGGCGCCGCCGTTGACGTTG
>NZ_LVCT01000368.1:0-8385 GCF_001647205.1 Rhodococcus sp. EPR-134 | reverse complement strand
GACAACGCTGCCACCGGCATCGACGGCGGCCAACGCCCACACCTGAACGTGCACATCAACGCCAAAGACCTGGCCTACCACCGTGAATGCGCCACAACGAGTGATGGCTCAACACCTGCCCCGTCCGAGGACGACGATCCCGGCATGCTCGATCTCGACTTTCACGATCTCGACTTTCACGATCTCGATGTCGGCCACATGCCCTGGATGGGACCACTGAGCGTCGGCCGCACCCGCATGATCGCCTGCGACTGCATGCTCTCCAGCGTCCTCCTCGACGAAAACGGCGCCCCACTCGACGTCACCCCACTCAAAAGGCTTGTCACCGCGGCACAACGCACCGCCCTGATCGCCCGCGACAAAGGCTGCGCCTTCCCCGGCTGCGACTGCGTCCCCGCCTGGACCGACGCACACCACATCAAACACTGGGCCAAAGGAGGACCAACCGTCATGGACAACCTGGTCCTGCTCTGCCGAACCCACCACACCCTGATGCACCGAAAACCCGGATTCACCGGCAAATGGGAAATCCGAATGGGCACCGATCACCTGCCATGGTTCATCCCACCACCAGGCATCGACCCCGACCGGAAACCCCGCCGCTCCACCACGCGACTCTGAACCCGGAGGTCACCGAGCAAACGCCTCGGTGACCCATTCCGGCGTGCTTCGATAGCCGGAAAGGGCGGCGCGGCGACATCCATCCAACTCCACGCTCACAGGAGTACCACCCGAACCGTCAACCCGTAGGAGGGTTGATGATGCTGTCGCTGTCGCGATCTGATCACAAGGCGGAGCTATAGGAGCATCGGCTATGGCGGCAACCACGTCTCGACTCTCCGCTTCGGACAGGCGAATAACGTCCACGTCTGTCTGAGATTCATGCCGGCACACGGATAGTCCTGCAGCATCAGCGACAGGCGTAGCCAGCTCATTGTCTAGCGGGTCATAGCCTTCGCCTCTCTCGAACTGCTCGCGCGCCTTGTCAACTTCTCTGGCATCTGTCCGGTCGAATTGAACGGCAGACGAGCGATCGCAATTCGCCATCGTCGGAGAAAGACTCAACGAAGTTCGGACACGTTCGACTTCATGCAGAGATCGAAGCGAATCGAGAGGCCCGACTTGAAAGCCGCACGGACTCGACGGCCAGGCCGGAAACATCACTTGTCCGGCGCTGTTGGCCATCCACAGTTTGACGGGAACCAGTTCGCTTGTGACACAACTCGCAACGACATTGTCGGGAAAGCGTTTGGAGTCGACACGATATGCATCCTTGACGGCGGCTACGTCACCTTCGAGTCGAACCATGTCGACGGTTAGCGCTCCGGAGGCATCTTCGCCGACTTCGCAACGAAATACTGCCACTGGATCGAAATCAGATGGAAGATACCCTGTTTCGTGTTTCGGACGCGAATACAGATCGACACCGAACAGGCCCCATGCGACTTCAATTCCGAGACAGTCGGCAGTCTCGAACACCCGAGCCTCAGGAGGTGTGAAGTACACCGAATCTCGCCAGAACGGAGCCGAACAAGCGGTGACCAGGCAAAGCGACGCCACCAACGGCACCGACAGCAGCGCGCGTGCCGAGACCGTCAATTGCCCGCCCACTCCAGAAGGTTGTCGGCGGTCCAGGTATTGATCACCCGATCGGCTTCGACGCCGCACTTTTCGGCCCGGTCACAGCCGTAGCCCTGCCAAGCCAGCTGACCGGGGGCATGGGCGTCAGTGTCGATGGAGAAAAGACAATCGAGATCGCGGGCCAACTCGATCAAACGCGAAGGCGGGTCACGACGATCGGGTCGGGAATTGATCTCAACGGCTGTGCCTGATTCGCGGCAGGCCTCGAACACTTTCTCCGCGTCGAACTGCGACTCGGGCCGGGTTCCGCGAGCACCCTCGACAAGACGCCCGGTGCAGTGTCCGAGAATATCGACACGCGGGTTTCGCACTGCAGCAAGCATTCTGCGGGTCATCGCCTCACGCTCGGACCGCAGCTTGGAGTGGACGCTCGCCACCACGATGTCGAGTTCGTCGAGCAGATCGGGATCCTGGTCGAGTGAACCGTCCTCGAGGATGTCCACCTCAATTCCCGTGAGGATGCGGAAGGGAGCCAGTTCGGCATTCAACCCGGCTATCACGTCGAGTTGAGACCGTAGGCGCTCCGCGGACAGCCCGTTTGCAACTGTGAGGCGAGGCGAATGGTCGGTGAGGGCGCAGTAGTCATGGCCGAGTGCTGCTGCGCGTCGCATCATCTCTTCGATGGGGCTTCCACCATCGGACCAGTCGGAGTGGGTGTGGAGGTCGCCGCGGAGGGCTTGTCGCAATGGGCTGTCGCCGATGGGCTCAGCCTGCCCCCGCAGTTCCTCGAGATACTCGGGGATGCCGTCGTACGACTGAGCGATAATCGTGGCAGTCTTCGGCCCGATGCCGGTGAGGGCCTTCCAACTGTCGGCTTTCCGGCGAGACTCCTTCTGCTCGTCGGACAATCCTGAAAAGACCTCCGCAGCTCGGCGATAGGCCTTGACGCGGTGCGTTTCAGCGCGTGATCGTTCGAGCCAGTAGGCGATCTCCCGAAGCGCTTCATCCGGTTCCATGAGACCACTGTTCCGTCAGCAGCGGCTCGCGGCAACCCTTGATCCCCTTACGCTGTGAATATGGACGACCCGAGAGCACGATTTGAAGCCGCGCGGGTGGCTCACCTGGCAACGGCAGATGCGGCCGGCGTTCCGCACATCGTGCCGCTGGTATTCGTCTTGGTCGGCGGCACCGTCTATTCCTGTGTCGACCACAAACCGAAAACCACGACCGCTCTTCGCAGGCTCCGGAACATCACCGAGACGGGGCGCGCAAGCCTGCTGGTCGATCACTACGACGACGACTGGTCCGCGCTCTGGTGGGTCCGCGTCGACGGACATGCGGAGGTTCTCGACCCCGGCACCAAGGAGTCCGAGAGCGCGATCGATGCTTTGGCCGCAAAGTATCCGCAGTACGTAGATCACCGACCGCACGGACAGGTCATAGCTGTCCGCGATGTGGAGTGGTCGTCGTGGTCCGCAGCAGCCTAAGGTTCCGTCCTAGTGTTCAAGGAGCGAAAGTGATTGCAACACTCTCAATTCGGACAAATTGGCGGGGGATCGATGAAACGACGGCAGTTACTTCAGCGCGCAGCCACAGGTCTGGCGCTGGTAGCGGGACCTCAGGTGATCGACATGGGTAGCAGTTCCGGAAGCAGTCAAGACGCAACAAGCCCGTTGAACGAACAGTTGTCGGTTGTTTCGCTCTCACACGTGAACGACCCGGCGACGACACCGGTTTTTCCCGGCGACCCCGAGTTCACTCTCGACACAGCGGCCACCATCGCAAACGACGGCTACTACCTCCAGTACGTCAAGGAAGGTGAGCACACGGGCACGCATTGGGGCGCACCCGCACACTTCCAGGAAGGCGGCCTCACAGCCGACCAACTCGATCCGGCGGACCTCTTCCTCCCCGCAGTGAAGATCGACATCCGGGACAAGGCTGCCGCCGATTCGGACTATGCGCTCACGGTCGCGGACCTGCAGGAATGGGAAACGCGCAACGGCAAGATCCCCGATGGAGCGGCCGTAGTTCTCTGGACCGGGTGGGAATCGCGCTGGGGTAGCGAAGAATATGCCAACTCCGATGCCGAGGGCGTCACCCACCAGCCCGGCTTCTCGGTGGACGCGGCGCGGTGGCTGATAGACACCGGCCGTTTGGGCACCCGCGGAGCATTGGGAACCGACACGTTCGGTCCCGACCTCGGAAACGACGAAACCTACCCCGTCTCGACAATCCTGTACGACAAGCATCGAATCAGCCTGGAGAACTTGAACAATCTTGCCGCCCTGCCAACCACCGGGGCTAGCATCCTTGTCGGTGGTGCGATCAACAAGGCCGGATCGGGTTCACCGGCAACGATTTTCGCACTACTACGGCGATAACCATTTGCGACGGTCGCCGAAGACAACGACCGCTCCCTTCCCACTTCTCTTCGCCTCGTACATCGCCGCATCGGCCTGGCGAAGAAGAGTGTGCGCGCTGAGCGGTTCGTCCCCGAACTCGAACTGCGCGGACTCGAAATGCGCGACACCAACGCTCGCACCCACCGACACCGATGTGTCTGCAGTCTGATCGGACCTGAGCGCGTCGACGATCCGGCGAGCCACGACGACGGCGTCGTCGATCGTGCCCTGCAGGAGCACTGTGAACTCGTCGCCACCGAATCGAGCGACAAACGCACCCTCGGGAACCGCTTCGCGCAGACGTGCTGTGAGAGCAACCAGTAACCGGTCGCCGGCCGGGTGCCCGTATCGATCGTTGATCTGTTTGAAGTCGTCCAGATCGACAAGCATCAGCACCCAATCGGAGTTCGTCTGGCGATAGTTTTCGATGGCGCTCGCAAAGTGTTCGTCGAACGCGGCCCGGTTTGCAAGCTCGGTGAGTGGGTCGTGATGTGCTCGGTACCTCAGCTCGTCCTGGGCAGCGGAGATCTGTTGGAGGAGCGCGTCGTTCTCGAGGAGCGTGAGTATTTGGCGCACCAGCGCGAGAACCAACACGCCGACGCCGAGTATCACGACCACGGCATCGAGGTTGCCGACGATCAGCGCCTGAACAGTCACGATCGTCGCGATCACCGCGATCAACAGATACGGCAGCAGCAACTGAGTCCGATCGCTTCGCCACTGCTGCGGCGCGTTGCGGTTCCGAGGCTCGGTTCGCTTCGTCAGCGCCGCCAAGGCGATCAACGGCGGCCCCGCGATGAACCCGGCATCGGCGATGGTCGGCATACTCTCGGCGCCGATCGCCACCAAGTACGCGTAAAGACTGTCCGAAAGGGAGAGCATCACCAACCCGCACCCGAGGAACGTCAGCGGTTCGCGGATCTCGGCAACGGCCTTCGGTCCGATGACCATCAGCAAGACCATGGCGATCAGAACGAAGTCGGTGATCGGATACATCACCGCGACAAGAAACCCGAGAGATCCCGTCGGACCGGTATGAACGACGGCGCCCAGGGCCGTCGTCCACGTGAGGATGAACAATCCACCGACAACGACAAGACCGTCGAGCGTCAGCACGAGCCAGAGATGGATCGGACCGATCGCCTCACGCCGGGGCGACTGACGCACCAACGACAGAAGCGCCGGCACGGCGAACACCGGGAACATGAAGAAACCGATATCCGCGATCGACGGCGACGGAAGTGGAACGTGGAGAACCGAGCGGTAGAACGCCCAGAAGAACATCCCGAGAGTCCAGCCGGCCATACCCAGAGCCATCAGAGTTCGCCAACGACGCTCGACGCCGTGATAGCGCCGCGATGTCCACCAACAGACCGCAGTTGCGGTGGCTCCGCCGACGAGCTGGGCGATATCGTCCACCAGAACCGAAGTTCGTGGGCTGAGCAGCCCGGATCCGGCGAGAGCGATGACCGCGACAACGACGCCGAGAACCAGCCACGTGCGTCGCGCTCGGAACTGCGTCATCGAAGAACCCATCGGTGTTCAAGGCGTCACCACCGATCGTCTTGCAGCCGGCATCGTTGCGGCCGGAATGTTCGTGGTGACGAATGCCCGTACGAACCTACCCGATTTGGTAGCGGATTGTTAACTGGACGAACGATCAGGAAGGCTCGTACGCCGCGGCGCTGTACTCCGCTCGGGTCCTACGCCGCTGCGAAGTCCATTTCGCGATCACCCCTTGCGACGGGCTGAACAGGTACACCAGAGCGAACACGATGCCCTGCGTCATGACGACCATGCCACCGGAAGCCGTGTCGAGGTAGTAGCTGACGTAGATACCGGTAATCGCGCAGACTGCGGAAACGACGGGAGCTATCACCAGCATCCGCGAAAACTTGTCGGTGAGGAGGTAGGCCGTCGCGCCGGGGATGATCAGCATCGCCACCACCAGCACGACGCCGACGGCTTGCAACGCCACAACGGACGTGAGTGCGAGGACGCCGAGTAGCAGCGCACCCAGGCGCTTGGGCGAAAGACCTATCGCGTTCGCATGGATCGGGTCGAAGGCGAACAACGTCAGATCACGACGCTTGATCAACAGAATGCTCAACGCCAACGCGCCGAGTATCGCGACCTGCAGAAGATCGGACGAGCTCACCCCCAGCAGGTTGCCGAAAATGATGTGGTTGAGATCGGTCTGGCTGGGGGTCACCGAGATGAGAACCAAACCGAACGCAAAGAGAGTCGTGAAGACGATACCGATCGCGGCGTCTTCCTTGACGCGACTGGTGTTACGGATCAGTCCGATCAGCGCTACGGCGATCAACCCGAAGATCAAGGCCCCGATGGCAAATGGTGCGCCGACGACGTAAGCGAGGACAACACCCGGCAGCACGGCGTGCGAGACGGCGTCGCCCATCAACGACCACCCGATGAGCACCAACCAACAACTGAGCACCGCGCAGACAACCGCTGCCACAACCGCAACGGCCAACGCTCGCACCATGAATCCGTACTGGAGAGGATCAAGTAGCAGTTCTACGAGGTTCATCGATCAGGTCCTGTCCATCACGTCGAGACCGAAAGCCAGGGCGAGGTTTTCCGGTTGCAGCACGGTGTCCGGGTCGGAATGCACCAGGACCTTGCGCATGAGCAGTACCGCCTCGTCGCAGAGTTTCGGCACAGCGTGGAGATCGTGGGTCGAGACCAAGATCGACCGGCCGTCGGAAGCCAACTCTCGTAGCAGCGTAGAAATCGTTGCCTCGGAACGCTTGTCGACGCCCGCAAACGGCTCGTCCAGCAACAGTATCGACGCGTCCTGCGCGATGCCGCGTGCGACGAACGCGCGCTTCTTCTGACCACCCGAGAGCTGACCGATCTGACGATCCGCAAATTCGGTGAGTTCCACCCGCTCGAGGGCCTCTGCCACCGCCTCGCGATCTGCACGCCGCGGACGTCGCAAGAATCCGAGGTGACCGTACCTGCCCATCATCACGACGTCACGGACGCTGATCGGGAAGGTCCAGTCGACGTCTTCACTCTGCGGCACGTATCCGACGCGGCCGCTCTTGCGCGCAGTGGCTGCGTCGAGACCGGCGATTCTGACAGAACCGTTGTCCGGCTTGATCATCCCCATGATCACTTTGAACAGAGTCGACTTTCCTGAACCGTTCATGCCGATCAGTCCGCAGACGCTACCCGAGTTCAACGTCAGATCGACGTGGTCCAGTGCGTGGACCTCGCCGTAGTGAACGCTGACGTTTTCGACGCGAATGGCTTCGTTCATGATTTACCGCCGGTCAGACCGCCGAGGATGACGTCGGTGTCGTGGCGAATCATGTCCAGATAGGTGGGCACGGGACCGTCGGCTTCGGACAGCGAATCGACGTACAGCGTTCCGCCGAACTTCGCGCCGGTCGCCCCGACAACCTGCTGCATGGGGGCATCCGAGACCGTCGACTCGCACAAGACGGCGGGAACGGAATTGGCTCGGACGAAGTCGATCGCGGCGATGATCTGCTGCGGCGTCGCCTGCTGCTCGGCATTGACCGGCCAGATATACGCCTCGCTGAGTCCCGCGTCCCTGGCCAGATAGGAGAACGCACCCTCGCAACTGACAAGTGCGCGCTGACCTGCGGGCAATGCCGCCAGGCCACTGACCAGGCCGTCCTGCACTGCTTGCAGTTCCGCCTTGTACTTCGCGCCGTTCTCCGCAAATGCCGAGGCGTTGTCCGGGTCGAGGTCGCTGAAAGCAGTCACCATGTTGTCGACGTAGATCTGCGTATTCAACGGAGACATCCATGCATGCGGATTGGGCTTGCCCGCATACGCGTCGCCGGCGATCGGAATGCCTTCGACGCCGTCGCTGACCACGACGTGTGGCACGTCCAGTCCGTTGACGAATTTCGCGAACCACGCCTCGAGGTTCATGCCGTTGTCGAGGATCAGATCGGCTTCGCTCGCCCGCCGAATGTCTCCGGGCGTCGGCTCGTAGCCGTGAATTTCCGCCCCCGCCTTGGTGATCGACTCGACGCGAAGATGATCGCCGGCAACGTTCTGGGCGATGTCCGACAGCACGGTGAACGTGGTGAGCACCACCGGGCGGTCGTCGTCGGAGCCAGAACTCACCGCAGAACAGCTGGACAGAAGCAGGGCGGCGAGGGCGGCAATTCCCAGGCGGCGGAAGTTCTTCGCGTCGCGTGTCGTCATGGTCGAACTCTAATATGTGGGTAAACAAATACACAAGTTCGTCTCGCCGAACAATCTCCACTCGATAGGCTCGGGCCATGCGTCCTACTGCCTTGATCACCGGTTCCAGTCGCGGCCTCGGAGCTGCCATCGCACGCGAACTGGCGCCGACACACGACCTGCTGCTCGGTGCACGATCCGCGCAGGCCCT
>NZ_LVCT01000367.1:0-25510 GCF_001647205.1 Rhodococcus sp. EPR-134 | reverse complement strand
CGACGCTCGACGTGCTGGTACACAACGCCGGCGTGGCCGACATCGGAACCATCGAGGAATCCTCGGTCGATCAGTGGCGACGCACCCTCGAGGCAAACGTCATCGCCGTCGCCGAACTCACGCGGGTTCTCCTGCCCGCGCTTCGTGCGGCCGGAGGTCACGTCGTGCTGATCAATTCGGGTGCCGGACTGCGCGCCAACGCCGGTTGGGGCTCGTATGCGGCCAGCAAGTTCGCCCTGCGCGCTTTCGGAGATGCGTTGCGCCTGGAAGAGCCGGCACTTCGGGTCACCTCCATTCACCCCGGACGGATCGACACCGACATGCAGCGCGACATCGTCGCGGGTGAGGGCGACGAGTACGACCCGGAGCGCTTCCTGAAAGCCTCCACTGTGGCGCGTGCCGTACTCACTGCCGTCGAAACACCGTCCGACGCACACCCCACGGAGATCGTGCTTCGACCTACCGGCCGGTAAATCCCCAGTTCGGCGGTAACGGAATGGTGACGATGGCCATCCGGATATCGCTTTTCCGGGCACTGGCCCGATACTGACATCAGTTGTCGGACAAAGAGACTGGACTTGTCTCAGGAGTTCATCGAGAGGTGGTGTGCGATGCATGATCATACGGATACATGGGGGATCCCCAGCCAGACTTTCCTTCAGTGGTACCTGGTGGCGGCTGCCGTCGCGATCGGACTCTCGCTGTACAGCCGAATGACTGCGCGCCGGTCACCGGTGGTCGTCGACGCTGTCCGTCGGCCGCTCACTCCTCCCGAGATCGGTGCCTTGACCAGTGACTACCAAGCGGTGCTGGCGTCGATGGCTATTCTGCGCAGCGCCGAGCTGATCAGCACCGAAGGCAAGACCAAGCTGGCACTCACTGCGGAGGACAAGAATCGTCTCGACTGGTTCACCCGTACGGTGCACAAGCGGCTCGGCAACGGAAAGGTCCCGCTGCGGCAGGTGCGTCTGATGGGACGGCTGAACGTCGCACTCGCACAACTACGTACGACGTTGATCGACGAGGGATATTTGCAACGCCAGCAGGACGGTCTGACCGCTGCCCTTCGGACCGTTCCGATCGTGGCGGTCATTGCTCTCGGCGTAGTCCGTCTCGTCGCCGGAATCGCCGGCGGTAAGCCGGTCGGGTTCCTGCTCCTCACCATCATCGTTCTCGCTCTGATGATTCCACTTCTTCGCATCAAGCGTCGTCGGACAGCTTTGGGAGACAGCGAGCTTCGACGCCTCAAGCACGAAAACTCGTACCTCTCACCGAAACTGCGGCCCGCGTACACGAGCTACGGTCCCTCGCTCGCCGGGCTGTCGGCGGCGCTCTTCGGTGCGGGCGCTCTGGTTCTGATCGATCCGGCGCTGGCGGGAGCGGTAGCTGCGGGCGCCGCGTACAGCCCGGGCGGCGGAAGTTCGAGCTACTACAGTTGTGGCTCCTCATCCGGATCATCCGGCTCGGACGGCGGTGGCGGCAGTGGGAGCAGTTGCGGCGGCGGGGGGTGTGGGGGATGAGCACGCATGCAGCCGACACGTGGGGGATCCCCAGCGAGGATTTCCTCTACGGCTACATAGCCGTTTCGGCCACGCTCATGGTTCTCACTCTGGGGTGGCGTCTGATGATCCGGGCACGCCGGCACGGGTACTCAACCGAGCACGGGTATTCCGCCGAGCAACTGACGCCTCCGGAAGTCGGAATGCTCACCGGCGAGTCACGCGCCATCGCAGCATCATTGGCAATCCTGCGTAGCGCTGACCTGATCACCACCGACGGCGCTGTCCTGCGCCCGTTGGGCCCTGGCGACGAGACCCTGGACTGGTACACCCTCACCGTGTACCAGCGCCTGGCCCAGCAGGCTCTACCCCATCGTCGGCGCCAACTCGCCGAGCGTATGACGGTGGAAACAGCTCGCCTACGAAACTCTTTGGCGGACCGGGGATACCTGACCTCCGACAGCACCAGGCGTTCAATCTTTCTCTCCACAGTTCCGCTGAAGATCCTGGTGGCCGTGGGTATCGTCCGCATTACTTTCGGACTGCACAACGACAAGCCCGTCGAGTTTCTGATTCTCGCCGTACTCGTCACCGGGTTCAGCATCCCGCTGCTCGGGCTCAACTTCGATCGAACCACCTCTGGCAAGGCGGCACGTTCGGAACTGACCACGGCACACGCCTACCTGTCCCCGCGCAACAAGCCTGCCTTCTCCGCCTACGGACCACGTTTGGCGGGAATGTCCGCCGCTCTCTTCGCCGGTTCGGCGATGCTGATGATCAATCCCGCCTTGGCCTCCGCCGCCGGAATCGGTGCCGACGGCAGCGGAAGTAGCGGGGGTTCGGACGGTGGCGGTTCAGGCGGGGGAGGCAGCAGCTGCAGCGGGGGCGGCGGATGTGGCGGCGGCGGCGGTGGATGCGGGGGATAGCCGCGCCCGGGCGAGCATAAGCGCTGCGGCCTCGGTAGTGATGCCACGTTCCTCGCTCAACGAGTACACCTCGTCCAAGGTTCGACCGATGCCTCGGGTTCGTTCGACGACGTCGTCTTCGTTCCACCCCAGGACTTCTCGCCCCACGAGGTGAAAGGCTCCGCCTGCGTTCGCGACGAAATCAGGGGCACAGAGAACCCCGCGGTCTCGCAGAACCTCACCGGCAGCGGCATCGGTCAAGATGTTGTTTGCTGCGCCCGCCACGGCCAGAGTCGGAATCGACGCAGCCGCAGCGAAATCGATGATGCCTCCCATCGCGCAGGGGGCAAAGAGGTCACACGGTGTTCGGAGGACCTCGCCGGCAGGAACGACCGTGTGCCCCGCGAGAGAAGCCGCCTCGAGGCGCTGCGGGTCCGTATCGGCAACCAGCAGACGTGCGCCAGCCTGCGCTGCGAGACGGACGACGTCGCCGCCGACGGCGCCGAGCCCCTGTACCAGTACCGTTCGGCCGTCGAGTGTTCCGAGTCCTCGGCGACGCGCCGTGGCCTTCATCGCTTCGAACACACCCAGAGCGGTGGCGTGCGCGCTGGAACCGGCGCCACCGTTGCCGACCGAACGCCCGAAGACGTATTTGGTGGTGCGGCTGAGCTGATCCATGTCGGAAGAGTTGGTGTTGACGTCAGGACCAGTCCAGTAGTTTCCTTCGAGCTTGTCGATGTTCTCGGCGTGGATGCCGAGGATACGAGACCAGGTTGCGGCGTCGATCTGATTGCGCGGTGCTGGCAGTGCGATCACCGACTTCCCGCCACCCATCGGCAGGTCGGAGACAGCCATCTTCAAAGTCATTGCACCGGCCAGCTTCCCGGCGTCCGCCAGAGCGTGGCCGATCGAGGGATAGTGAGCGGCCCGCGTGCCACCCGACGCCGGTCCCAGACGGGTGGAGTCGATTCGAATCACGAAAGTCGTGCCGGTCTCCCGATCATGGCGTGTGACGGTCAGTTCACCGTCCCAGCGCAGTTCGTCGTCGATACTCATTGAATCTCCTTTTCTGTCTCCGGGTCAGTTGTGGGCGTGCAGTGGTGTTCCCGCGAGTGCGAGCATGGCCTCGCCCAACGCTTCGTTCTGACTGGGGTGCGCGTGGATGAAACGCCCCACTTCATCGGGAAGTGCTTCCCAGGCAACGGCCAACTGCGCCTCACCGATCAGTTCGCCGACGCGGTCTCCCACCAGGTGAACTCCGACAACAGGGCCTTTCGTTCCGCTTCGAATCACTTTGATTCCACCGGTAGTTCGCAGGATCTGACTCTTGCCGTTACCTGCCAGGTCGTAGATGACGGTGGAGACGTCGGTGTGCTGCGTGCGCGCCGCCTCTTCGTCGAGTCCGACCGATGCAACTTCGGGATGTGAGTACGTCACGCGAGAAATCAGATGTTCGGCGACCGGTATCGGATCCTTGCCGGCAATCTGTTCGGCCACAAAGATTCCCTGCTGGAAGCCTCGGTGCGCCAATGCAAGACCGGGCACGATGTCACCGACCGCGTACACACCGTCCACGGACGCGCGAAGGCGTTCGTCGGTGACGACAAACCCCTTGTCGAGGTTGATTCCGTTTTCTGCGAAACCGCTACCGTCCGTGCGGGGTCCGCGGCCGCCGGCGACCAACAGTAGGTCGGTGTCGAATATCGTTCCGTCGCCCAGTTCGACGCGGACCGAATCGGCTGCTTCTTTCGCGGAAGCAACCTTTGTGTCTGTCTTACAGACGATTCCACGTTTCCGGTATGCCCGCTCCAGCTGCTTCGACGACCACGGATCCTCGGCGGCGATCAGTCGGGGGAGTGCCTCGACGATCGTTACTTCGGCGCCGAACGAGCGCCAGAGGCTTGCGAACTCGACGCCGATGACACCGCCACCGAGTACCGTTGCGCTGGTGGGCACCCGGTCGAGTTCGAGTGCCTGGTCGCTGGTGACGATCCGTCGGCCGAGTTCGATGCCGGGGAGTTCCCGCGGATACGAGCCGGTGGCCAGAACGAGTGATGTTCCGGTGTAGCGGGTTCCGTCGACGTCGATGCTTCGCCCACCGACATACGTCCCGTATCCGTTGACGATGGTGATCTTGTGTTGCGCCAACAAGCCTTGCAGACCGCTGTACAGCCGCTCGACTGTCCCGTTCTTGTAGTCGTGCACCTGCGCGACGTCGATGCCGGCAAAAGATGCCCGGACACCGAATTGCTCACTGGTGCGTGCCGAATCGGCCACCTCGGCGGAATGCAGCAGTGCCTTGGTCGGGATGCATCCGCGGTGCAGGCACGTTCCGCCGACCTTGTCCGCTTCGATCAGCGTGACCGACAATCCGAGTTGGGCGGCGCGGATGGCGCAGGCATAGCCGCCCGATCCTCCACCGAGGATCACGACGTCGCTGTGGGGTTCTGCAGTTGTCATCGGAGCCTTGGTCATCAGAGCCTTCCCAGGACGCGGATCGGGTTCTCGATGTAGTCACCGAACAGCCTGAGGAATCCGCCGGCTTCGCCTCCGTCACAGACGCGGTGGTCGAAGCTCAACGAGATCTGAGTGACCTTACGAACGGTCAACTCGCCGTTCACGACCCACGGCTTGTCGATGATGCGTCCGATCCCCAGAATTGCCGCCTCGGGGTGATTGATGATCGGAGTCGATCCGTCGACCCCGAATACCCCGTAGTTGTTGAGCGTGAACGTGCCGCCGGTCAGGCGGGCGGGTTCGAGTTTGCCGTCGCGCGCAAGGTCGGTGGTCACCCGAAGTGCTTGTGCGAGTGCGACGGTGCTCAGCGCGTCCGCATTTCGAATGACCGGTACCATCAATCCCTTCGGTGTCTGCGCGGCGATCCCCAGGTGGGTGCGGGCGTGTCGAACGATCTCGCCTCGAGCAGTATCGACCGACGAGTTCAGCTCGGGGTACTGCGCCAACGCCGCGATGGTCAGCCGAGCCAGGAGCGCCATCAGGCTGATCTTGTCGGAATCGGGCAGTGACTTGTTGATCTCGGCACGCGCCGCCAACAGTTCGGTGGCGTCGACGTCGACCCAGGTTGTCGCGTCCGGGATCTCGCTGCGGCTGGTGGACAGCTTGTCGGCCACTACCTTGCGTAGCCCCTTGATCGGAATTCTTTGGTCGGTCGCGTGTGACGTTTCCGTTTCCGGGCCGAAGTTTGCCCCGGCCTCGACGTCGGCGCGCGTTATCACCCCGCCGGCACCCGACCCGGAGAGCAAGGACAGGTCGATATCGTTGTCAGAGGCCAGTTTACGAACAATCGGCGAGATCACACGTACCGACGGAGCAGCTCTGCGGCGGCGCAGAGGAGCATCCTCGCTGGTGCCGTAGCCGATCAGGACGTTGCCCGAACCGGCGCGTTCCTCTTCGCGGTAGCGCTCGTGGTTGGCCGAAACGACCGCGTCGACACTCTCGCCACCACTCACAGTGATCAACGGAGTGCCCACCTTCAGGGTGTCTCCGCCCTTGCCGTGTAGTTCGATCACGGTCCCGGCGAACGGGATGGGCACATCCACAGCAGCTTTCGCAGTTTCCACCTCGACGACGATCTGATCGATGGTGACCACGTCGCCTACCTTGACGTGCCACTCCGCGATGTCGGCCTCCGCCAGTCCTTCGCCGAGGTCGGGGAGCATGAAAACCTGATTGCTCATGCCGTCACCGCCCAACGGGTGTCCGGGGCGTCGTTCCACTGCAGACGGTCGACGGCGTCCAGGACCCGGTCGATGCTGGGCAGGTGGTGACGCTCGAGCTTGGGAGCGGGGTAGGGGATGTCGAAGCCGCTGACCCGGAGCACCGGGGCATGGAGATGGTGGAAACACCGTTCCTGCACGCGGGCAGCAATTTCTGCACCCACACCGGCAAAACCCTGCGCTTCCTGGATAACGATGCAGCGTCCGGTCTTTCGCACCGATGCGGTGACCGTCTCGTCGTCGAACGGCACTATCGAGCGGATGTCGATCACCTCGATGTCCCGGCCCTCGGCTGCAGCGGCCTCGGCGGACCTCAGTGCAACGTCCACGGACGGACCGTAGGCGATGAGCGTCGCGTCACGACCGGGGCGCCGGACAACGGCGCGACCGATCGGCTCACGTGCGGTCAGTTCGACATCTGCTCGCGCGAAGTACAGCTTCTTGGGCTCGAGGAAGATCACGGGGTCGGGGTCCTCGATTGCCGAACGTAGCAGCGAGTACGCATCTTCCACCGTGGACGGGGCTACAACCTTCAGTCCGGGTGTGTGCGCGTAATAGCCCTCACTGGAATCACAGTGATGCTCCACCCCGCCGATACCGCCGGCAAAAGGAACACGAATGACTATCGGAATCGACAGCGTGCCCTTGGTGCGGTTGCGGATCTTCGCGACATGGGAGGCGATCTGCTCGAACGCCGGATAGGCAAACGCGTCGAACTGCATTTCCACGACCGGACGAAAACCGGCCATGGCCATGCCGATTGCGAATCCGATGATGCCGGACTCGGCGAGGGGGGTGTCGAAGCATCGGTCGTCGCCGAAGTCGCGGGTGAGGCCGTCGGTGACGCGGAAGACGCCGCCGAGGGTGCCGACGTCCTCACCGAAGACGACAACGTTGTCGTCCGCGGCCAGAGAGTCGCGTAGCGCGGTGTTGAGGGCCTGAGCCATCGTGAGCATGGGCATGGTCAGTGTCCCCCTGTGTCAGCGGCTTCGGCGGCAAGTTCGGTTTCGAGTTGGGCTTGTTGCTCTCGCAATTGCGGTGTCTGCTCGGCGAAGACGTACCGGAACAGATCGAGCGGATCGTGCGGGCGGTCGACGTTCATGCCGGCGCGCAGTGTGGCGGCCGCGGTTTCTGCCTCTGCAGTCAGCGATTCCACGAACGCGTCGTCGATCAGATCGTGTGCGCGCAGATACTTTTCGAGACGCGGCAACGGATCTCGCCCGAGCCAGGCTTCCACCTCGGCGCTGTGGCGGTAGCGGGTGGCGTCGTCGGCATTGGTGTGTGCGTCGATGCGATAAGTGTGTGCCTCGACGATCACCGGTCCGTTTCCGCTGCGGACGAAGCGTGCCGCCTCGTCCATGACGGCCAGCATCGCAACGGGATCGTTGCCGTCGACCTGCTCGCTGCCGATCCCGTAGCCGACGCCCTTGTGCGCCAACGTCGGTGCTGCGCTTTGGCGCGACAGTGGCACGCTGATCGCAAATCCGTTGTTCTGCACCAGAAAGATCACCGGCGCCTTGAAGACGGCGGCGAAGTTCAGCGCCTCGTGGAAATCGCCCTCACTGGTGGCGCCGTCACCACAGAGCGCCAAGGCGACGGTGTTCAAGCCCCGTCGAGACTCCCCGTAGGCCACCCCCGCTGCATGCAGCAATTGCGTTGCCAGCGGGGTGCACTGCGGCGCACTGCGCAGTGCGACCGGGTCGTATCCGCAGTGCCAGTCGCCGGCGAGCATGCTCAGAATCTGCACCGGATCGACACCCCGGGCGGCCAACGCCATCGAATCCCGGTAGGTGGGGAAGAGCCAGTCACTCGGCTCCAGACTCATCGCTGCCGCGATCTGACATGCCTCCTGCCCTCGCGAGGACGGATACACGGCCAGGCGCCCCTGTTTGGTCAGCGCCGTAGCCTGCTGGTCGAAACGCCTGCCCAGGAACATCTTTCGATACATCGCGATCAGGCGATCGTCGCTCGGTTTTGCGTAGCGGGCCTCGCTGCGCGTCAGTTCTCCGGCAGGGTCGAGGTACTGCACCGCAGAATCGGCCGGCAGGAACTTCTGATACCGCAGTTCCCCCAAGGGCTCGACAAGTGTCACTTCTACCTCCAGAAGACGTTGTGTCCATCAGTATTCGCACTTCGGCGACGTAATGGCAGCAGGCGTCGAGGATTCAAGACAAACGGCCTATCATGAGGATTCGGGCAGCAATATGTCCATCAACCGACTCGACTACCGAACCAGGAATGGACAGATGGCCACCGAACCGCACGCTCTCGATGCGATCGACCGCCGCATCATCGCCGAACTGACCGCAGACAGTCGCATCTCCATGCGTGCACTGGCTGAAAAGGCGCACATATCCCGCGCTCACGCCTACGTCCGCATCGAAAGGCTCGAGGACGCCGGAATCATCACCGGATTCACGACGCGGATCGCCCATGAGAAGGCCGGACTCGGCTCCTCGGCGTACGTGGCACTCTCGATCCGGCAGCACTCGTGGCGAGGTCTGGCGGCGTCCTTGAAGGCCCTGCCGTTTGTCGAGCACTTCTCCCTCCTCGGCGGCGACTTCGACGTTCTGGTGCTGGTTCGAGCCCCGGACAACCAGGAACTACGCCACACCGTCCTCGAAGAACTCCAGGGACTCGACGGGGTTCTCTCGACCAAAACGTGGCTGATCTTCGAAGAAGGCAACGGTCCGGGACCCAACTGGTTGCCCGGCTGATCCGTCTATAGTCGCCGTTAGCAGTTGCACACGGGAGGTGACTCGAATGACCCTGCACGGCCTGGGAATCGGTTGGCGCCCCGAGGTCTCCGGAATCATCGCGCAACTCGACGGCCTGGCATTCTGCGAAGTCATTGCCGAATCCGTCGGAAACGAGATACCGCCGCACCTCGGCTCGCTCGGAGTTCCGGTGATCCCGCACGGAATCTCGCTCTCACTTGGCGGGGCCGAGGCGGTAGATCAGGCACGGATCGATCACCTTGCGCGTGCATCCCAGCTACTGGGCGCTCCCTTGGCGAGCGAGCACATCGCATTCGTGCGTGCAGGCGGCATCGAGGCCGGCCACCTGCTCCCACTTCCGCGCACCTACGAAGCCGTCGACGCCCTGGTACGCAACATCACCCGGACTCAGGACGGTCTACCGGTGCCGTTCGCCGTCGAAAACGTTGCCGCCCTGTTCGACTGGCCGGACGACGAGTTGACCGAAGGGGAGTTTCTCGCGGAAATCGTCGAGCGCACCGGAGCCCTGCTGGTTCTCGACATCGCGAACGTCTATGCCAATGCCCTCAACCGAGGGCGTGATCCCTGGGCCGAGCTGAGCCGGCTACCACTCGAGCGAATCGCATACTGCCACATCGCCGGTGGCAGCATCAGCGACGGCAAATACCACGACACGCACACCGATCCGGTACCCGAAGCCGTGCTGGAACTCCTTGCGCAGTTCACCGCCGCCGGTCACCATCCCGCCATCATGCTCGAGCGCGACGGAAACTATCCGCCGGCACTGGAATTGCTCGACGAGCTCGATGCCATCGCCGACGCAGCTGGTCTGGATCGCATCACCGCGGGCACCGATTGGTCACGCACATGAGCACGCTCGGTGAGCGTCAAGAGGCGCTGATTCGCGCACTGGTGGCGGGTGGCGAACTGCCCGAAGGCTTCGACAAAGACGAAGCCGCCGTTGTCTCGGCGGCGCTGCTCCGAAAGCGCGCAGGAGAAGTGGCGCACCACCTTCCGGTCGTGCGCCACACTCTCGGCGATCGTTATCTTCAGTTGTTCACAGCGTGGGCGGACGGACGGCCGAAGACGTCTTCGCATGCGGATGCCCAGGCCTTTGTCGCCCATCTCCAGGACATCGGCGAACTGCCTCGCCCACCCTGGTATCAGAGGTTTCGAAAGCTCTCACGCAAGTGAGACAACAGCTTCGCTGGTGTACATGAGGAACGTCATCGATTCCTGGAAGTACGGCTCGACGGAGTTCGCATCGTGCGAGAGATAGCCGATGGACAGGTCCTGGCCGAGGTGCAATTCGTAGTCACCGCCACGCGTCGACAGCAGGAAAGCGCCGTCGATGGCCGGGGCCCAGATGATCTCGCCGTCGAGTACGCGTCGCAGGTGCTCGCGGATGGGGTAGCCGTGATCGGAGGTCTCGTTGATCGCGGTGAACGCATCTGCATTCAAGAGCAGTGAGTACGGTCCGTTGACACCGGCCAAGCGCAGCGACGTGATCGCCTGGCTGATGGCTTCCGGGTAGTCCTTGGCGTCGATGGGTAGCTTCAGTTCCGGGTTGGAACCGCTGGCCCGCACGCCGGTGATGCTGGCTGCGGGGTATCCCTCGAAGATGGCGCGGTCCTCGGCGAACGCGATCTGCTTGGCCGCGTCCTTGACGGGCTGCCAGTCGGAGTCCTTGGCGCCGCGTTCGACGTCGTCAATGGCCTGACGGCTGACGGTGAACGGGACCCGCAGTTCGATGATCGGCTGGGACTGACGAGCATGTGCGATGACGCCGTCGGCCAAGGGATTGATCGGCACCTGATGCCCGAGTGGGATGGCCGCGAGATCGTCACCCGACGGTCCCTCCACATCCACGACACGACGACCGGCGACGTGACGCTTGAAGGTACGGCTCGCCTCTTCTTCGATCTCGGCCCAGGCTGCTGCCGAAATGGGTGCTAGGTCGCGGTGCAGGTTTGTCATTGCTGGGCACTCCTTTTGAGGCTGCCGATTCCGAGAGAACCGTCAGAGATGGGCGCTGTGAACGTCGCTTCGGGAACGAGCCTGGTCGGCAAGTCCGGGGGATCGTCGAGAAAGTCCGCCGTCGGAACGAAGAAATTGATTCCGGTGACGGCGGTGGAGAAATCGAGAATGCGGTCGTAATTGCCGACGGGATTCCCGATGAACATGTTGGTGAGCATCTGCTCGGTGACCGTCGGCGACGCCGAGTAACCGATGAAATAGGTACCCATCTCAGCGGAGCCGACGTGGCCGAACGGCATGTTGTCCCGCAGAATCTGGATCTGCTCACCGGATTCGTCCTCGATGACGGTGAGTGCGGTGTGGGAGTTGGCCGGCTTGGTGTCGTCGTCCATCTCGAGATCTTCGAGCTTGGAGCGTCCGATGACGTTCTCCTGCTCCTCGACGGGCAGGGAGTTCCACTCCGACATGTCGTGGAGGTACTTCTGGACGATGACGTAACTGCTGCCTGCGAAATCCGGATCCTCGTCACCGACGGTGACCGCGACGTAAGCGGCCTGCCCGGACGGGTTCTCGGTACCGTCGACAAAACCCATGAGGTCGCGTTGCTCGAAATACTTGAACCCGTGGACCTCGTCGATCACCGACGCGGCCCCGGCCAACCTGTTGGTCACGACCGTGGCGAACTCGAAGCACAGGTCCATCTGACGGGCCCGGATGTGAAACAACAGATCGCCCGGCGTGCGCGGGGCGTGGTGTTTGTCACCGGTCAACTCGACGAACGGATGCAATTCCGCCGGCCGTGGACCGTCGAAAAGTCGATCCCACGCATCCGAACCGATGCCGACGACGGCAGCCAAGCCACCGGCGGGAACCCGGAATCCGATCGAGCGCTGCAGCCCGGAAATATCCGCCAGAACGTCGTGAACTGCCTGCTCACCACCCTCGTCGATGGTGAAAACCAGGAAGATCGCAGCTTCCGTGAGCGGGGTCAGCAACGGCTGCGGTATCGCGGGAAGGGCCACTTCGGCCTCGTCGATCTCACTCGTTTCCGCCATGCAGACCAGTATGGACGATTCCGGCAGTCCCGGCATCAGTAGTGGGTAAGTCGCGTCAGGGTGTCGCGTCAGGGGGTTGCGGCCTGGGCGCCCGCGTCGAAGCCGGCCGGAATCTCGAAGATCTTTCCGTCGAACCCGGCGCGGTAGAGATGCCCGGCCGCGAAACCGGAATTGCCACGCCCGTAGGTCAACACACTCGACGCTTGCAGTCCGCTGGTGAGCGAGCAGTACTGGCCGGGTCCGTCGATCCGCCACACCTCACCACTGATGTCCGTGGGAACAATTGCGCGATCTCGCGAGTCCAAGGTCAAACCATCTGGGGCAGAGAAGGTTTCGAAACCACCGAGCTCGACCAACGACTCCGAATATCCCGGATTGTCCACGGAGATGCGGCTGACACCCGGGTTTGCGAACGTGCGCGAAACGTAGAGCCAGCGATTATCGGCACTCAGGGCAGCGCCGTTTGCACTCGGGAAGGTTGCCCACGCCGGGTCGACGGAACCATTCGGGCTGACCTTTCCGATCAGCGAACCGAAATCGTTGGTGGCGTAGATCGTCCCGTCGTGCGCGACGGCAAGGCCGTTTGCAGCGCTCAGACCACCGGCTATCGGCGTCACGGCACCCGAGTTCACGTCCACCCGCGCGACCGACGCAGCACGCGTCAGATCGCCGATCAGCACGCCGGCGTTTGCTCCGGTACCCACCAGCAGTGAACCGTCCGGGCTCCACGCGAGTGCGCCCGCACCGCCGGGAACCGTCGCGATCGGAACTGCGGCCTGACCAGGCCCGTCGACGCGGAAGATCCGCCCACTCACCAGGTCGGTCGTATACAGGCGCCCTTGCCCGTCCACCGTGACACCCTCGAGGGCAGCACCCGGAATCTGGGCGCTGAGTATGGCGGGTGACGATCCAGGGCAAGGCGGAGCGGCGGCGGCACCGGACACGCCCAGAGCCAGAAGCGAACCGGCAACAAGAGCACCGGTGATACCAACACGAATACCGCGATCGAAGATCCTGGTGCGCATCTGCGCAACGCTAGACCCTCTGTCCGATTTCGCCTAGAGACTCCGAAGGAAAGAGATCAAAAGTTCATTGACCTCGACAGCGCGTTCTTGTTGTACGAAGTGCCCCGCACCGCCGAGGAGATGTACACCCCGCAGGTCGGGGACAGTGTCCTTCATTCGGTCCAGTGCCTTGGGACCGCTCATCGCGATGACCGGGTCTTCCGCGCCCGCAACGACGAGCGTCGGGACCTCGACGTGCGCGCCGTCCAGATCCGCGCTGCGTTCCCAATTGGCGTCATACGCTCGGTACCAGTTCAAGCCACCGGTGAAACCTGTTGCAGTAAAGGCCTTTACATAGACATCCAAATCATCCTCGGTGAGCCACGACCACGGCAACGCCGGCGCCTCGGGAAGTACGTCGAGATAGCCGTTTCCTTCGGAGGGGTTCTTCCACACATCGAGGTACCGGTAAGCCCCGGACAAGGCGTGGAAGAGCCGCTGAAGGAATTCACGTGGACGGGCGTCGAGTTCGCGCTCCGCGACACCCGGTTCCTGAAAATAGTGAATGTGCAGAAAGTGCTTGCGCGCCAAGGCGGCGTAGATGGCCGAGGGCTTGGCCGGGAATCTGTCCGGCGCATAGGGAACCGCCAAGGAGACCAGTCCCGCAACGCGATCGGGGTGACGAAGCGCTGTCGTCCACGCGGCCGGAGCGCCGAAATCGTGTCCGACGAACACCGCTTTGTCGATTCCGAGAGCGTCGAGTAGGTCGATCAGCCGGTTCGCGACGGCGTCGTTGGTGTAGTCCTCGATCACGTCGGGGCGGGTAGTGCCGCCGTAACCGGGCATGTCGAGTGCAATCGACCGAAAACCCGCTTCCGCCAACGCTGCCGACTGATGGCGATAGCTGTATCCGAGGCCGGGAAAGCCGTGGCACATGACCACAGCTGTCCCGGAACCGGAATCGTCGATCTGCCAACAGAATCCGTCGACGTCGATCGTCTTGACCGTCATGTCAGGCGGTGATCATGTCTTCCTGGTTCCAGAATGCGCGCATCGACAGGATCTTTCCGTCGTCGTCGAAGGTCATGACGTCGATGGGTGCGATGGTCAGGGTCTGCTCGCCGAGCTTGGTGATCAGCGAGAAGTGGAATGCCGCTTCGTTTCCGGCGATGCGGAGGGTCTGAAGGTGAGCTTCCTGGTCGAAATTCTCGATCACGGAGTAGAACTCGAGAATGGACTCGCGGGTGGTGCGCACGTCGGTACCAACCGGGTCTTCAACCGTTGCACCCTCTGCGTACAGGGCCACAACCTGGGCAGCAGTGCCCGTCGCAACGGTCTCGATGTAGGCGTCGACGGTCTTGCGGATTACCTCTGCGGACGGTGCCATGGTCTACCCCTCGTAGTTAGAACAGGTTCTAATTCTGAGGATAACCTACGACTCTGTTCCACGGGTCAGCTTTCGAGCACCTTGCGCAGGCGAGCCTTCTTCCGGTTCTCCCGCACGATCCAGACGACATCGGTGTCGTCCGACGCCCCCAGGGAGACGAATGCCGGCAGGGCATTCTCCGGATCCGCCGCAACCGCGACACTCCAGCAGTATCCGAGCGCCTGCCGGAGAGTCCGTGTGTCGGCCTCGCGACGAGAATCAGCTGGTTGCGAGACGATCCACTCGGTAGCGTCTCGGCACACCTGAACGGCCAGCGCAGCGTTGGTCTTGTCCTTCAGCAACCGTGGCTCGCAGATCCCCGCAGCCGCTGCGCGCAGCGTCAATGGATGGGCGGAGCGTGCCCACTGCTCGATGATCGCCCGGAACAATTCCGGATCCGCGTCACCTATCGCCTGAACGGCCATCGCGGCAGCTTCCCGTGCTCGCCACGACGCACAGGTGGTTGCCTCCGTCAGACTGTCCGGAACAGTCTTGTCGCGCGAACGAACGAGGATGAATCCGAGCCCGACGATCCCACAGCAGCGGATGTATTCGTCTTCGGACCCCGCCGCCTGCAGGATGTCGTCGTCATCGGCGCCGCGCGCGAACTCGAGCATGAGCTCAAGGTTCGCGCGCGGGCCGGGCAGTCCTGAACGCTCCGTCAGGTAACTCCACAGTTCATCGCCGTCCAGATCCGCGAACGTCATGGGAGTCCTGCTTTCTCGAGTGCGGGTGCACCCATCATTTCACCGAAAGCCCTCTCACGACGGGAGTTCGAAGCTCACTTGCTTCCGTCGTCGCGCATAGAGGAATCCACCGACAAACGCGAGCACCAGCACCCCGGTCATCACCACGGCCAGAATGTTGCCGCCTAGTAGGAGCGGAAGGTTTCCGGCAATGGCGATCGCGAATCCGATCAGCCCGACAAGGCCCAAGCTCGGGGCAAGTTTGGTGTGCCAGAATCGCTGATCGACCTTCGTACGATGAAAGAAGACGAGCACCGCAAGGCAGGTGAGCAACATGAGAGCCACGATCCCCACCGTTGCAACGCCGGCGAACCACGCGAAGATCTGTGTCACCGGATCCAGACCGATGACGATGCAAGCTCCGAGAAGTACCAAAGCACAGCAGGATTGCACCACTGACGCGATGTGCGGCGAACCATGCACGCGGTGCGTCCGGCCACCTGCGCCCGGCAGAACGCCGGTGTTCGACAGAACGAAGATGTATCTGGCCAAGACATTGTGGAGAGACAGAACTGCGGCAAAGAGACTGGACACCAACAGAATTTGAATCAGGTGGGCTGTCACCGTTCCGGCAAAGTCGGTGGCAGTGGTGATCAGCATGCCGTCGGGGTCAGTACCCGCAATGTCCACTGCACCCTTGTCGCCCCAGGCTGTCACAACCGCCCAACTGGAGAGAGCGTAGAAGCCGCCGATGAGGATCAAGGCGGCGTATGTCGCTCGCGGGATAGTCCGCTCGGGATCCTTCGCTTCGTCACGGAAGATCGCCGTCGACTCGAACCCGATGTAACCGGCAAGCGCGAATACCAATGCGACGCCGGGGGATCCGGAGAATATTTCCGACGGAGAGAACATTGCTGTCGACGGGCCTTCCGGACCACCGTCGGCGATGATGAAAGCGTCGAGTACGACTACGATCCCGACCTCTGCGATCAACAGGATGCCGAGCACCTTGCCCGACAATTCGATATGACGAAATCCGAGGACGGCTACCAGAGCCAACGAGGCGAGCGAGAAGATCCACCACGGCACCTCCGGACCACCGTAGGAGGTGATCAACGAACTCATTGCCGGGCCGAGGTAGCCGTATACGGCCAATTGCACTGTGCTGTAACTGACGAGGGCCAACATCGCACTGCCGACGCCGGCACCACGGCCGAGACCATGTCCGATGTAGAGATAGAACGCTCCGGTTCCCGGGATGTAACGCGACATCGCGGTGAACCCGACGGCGAAGAGCAGAAGTACACCGGTTGTCACGGCGAAGGTCATGGGGAAGCCCGCACCGTTGCCACCGGAAATACCCAGCGGCACAAGACCACTGATCACAGTCAGGGGAGCAGCTGCGGCAACGACCATGAGGACTATCGAGCCGGTACCCAGCGAGCCTCGAAGTGTTCGGTCATCGCCGGATGCATCACGTGAAGCATTGACGGAAGTATGGGTCATACGGGCGATGTTAGAACCATTGAAGTCGATTCGGGACCCAATTCACAAAACTTTTACTTGCGAAAAACGGGACGAACCGTCCGTTCGTCGCGCTCCCGTCAGCTTTCTTCCTGCAGCGCCAAGCGTTTGAGCTCGTCTTTTGCGTGCAGAATGTGACGTTCCATTGCCTCCGCCGCGCGAGCGCTGTCGCCCCGCTTGATCGCCTCGAAGATTTCCTTGTGCTCCACCCTCGAAGCCTCGACCTGGTCTTCGAACACGAGATGATCGACGGGGACGAACATTTCGCCGCGAGCCTCGACCACAGCGGCCTCCAACCTGCTGTTTCCCGCCGCTCTGGCGATACCGCCGTGGAACCTGGCGTCACAAGAGCGGAACGATCCCCGACTTCCGGAAACCCCCAATTGCTCAATGGATTCGAGCAACTCGAGAAGATGACGATCGGTTCGCCGGACCGCCGCGAGGCTTGCCGTGCGCATTTCCAACCCGATACGGAGGTCGACGATCTCGTCGATGTCTGCTTCTCGCGCTTTCAACTGGCCAACCCAGTCTTCATAAGGCCTGGTCAACTCCGAAACGAACGATCCGCCCGTGGCTCCTCGCCGCACCTCGATGTATCCCATCGCCTGAAGGATTCGGACCGCTTCTCGCACACTGACTCGACCGACTTCGAGTTGCTGAGACAGTTCACGCTCGGATGGCAGGCGATCACCGGGGCTGAGCGCGCCGCTGTGAATGAGCAGTCGCAAGCGTCGAGCGATATCCTCCCCCAACGTCGGTGCACTGACCATGAATTCGATGGCCGGCAGCTTGTCGATCTGCACGTCTCGTACCCCCTACTCGGTGCCTGGACCGACACTTACGCTTCGTCTTGACCTACGAAATCGAACGCTCCCATTCGCAACTGTCCTTGAATAGATACAGCAGCGCGCGGCACTTCGAACCCGTTACCCCAACTTTACAAGCCAAACTCTAGCGAAAAGCCATTCAATGGTTCTATGCTCGCTCCTATGACCCAATTCACGATGACGGCGGAGGCACTCCCCGCCATGCCCCTGATCGGAGTCACCGGCCGCGTCGACCGCGGCGGGCCGTCACTACCCAACGTCGTCGGCGACGCGTTGATGGAAATGTTCTTCACCGATTTTCCCTCGAAAATCCGCGCTGCCGGTGGTCAACCGATCCTGCTGAGCATCCACAGTGATCCGCGCCGAATCGTCGAGCATCTCGATGCCCTCGTCCTCAGCGGTGGTTCCGACGTGGACCCCAGGCGATACGGCCGCACCCCCGGACCAAACTCCTCGATGATCGACCCCGCTCGGGACGAATTCGAGTTCGCCCTGGTCGATGCAGCCTGGGAAATCGGACTGCCGATCCTGGGTGTATGCCGAGGACACCAGGTCGTCAACGTCGCCCGCGGGGGCACTCTGATTGCCGACCTTCCGACCGACGCCGGTGAGGCACACAGCTTCTTCGGTTATCCGCGTTCGTACCGACCGCAACAGGTCGCTCTGGAATCCGGTTCCGTCCCACACAGTCTGTTCGGCAACAGCATTCACGTGAACAGCCTTCACCACCAAGCCGTGGACACCCCGGGGAGCGGGCTTCGGATCGTCGGACGCGCGCTCGACGGCGTCGCCGAAGCCATCCAGGCCGCCGATCGCCCCGTGGTGGGCGTGCAGTGGCACCCCGAATTCTTCGTCGAAATCGACCCGCTCTTCTCGTGGCTCGTCGACGCTGCAACCTCCCGTCGGACCAATTCTTCTCACCAGATCGATCATCACAGAATGGAAGACAACAATGTCACGTACGCATGAGAACAAGGTTGCCCTGATCACCGGTGCAGGCTCCGGAATCGGCCGCGGCATCGCGCTGCGCCTCGCCTCCGACGGTGCCCGCGTCGCGGTCGTGGACCTTCACATCGAAAGTGCAAAGGAGACCGTCGCACTTATCGAATCGCAGTACGGCACACCCGCGCTCGCCCTTGAGGCCGATGTGCGCGACCGCGCCGCCGTGAGCGCCGCTTTCGAAGCCACCGTCGCCGAATGGGGACGCTTCGACTACCTCGTCAACAACGCCGGCCTGATCACGATGAGTTCTCTCGAGAACCTCACCGACGAAGAGTGGGACCTCGTCCTCGACGTCAATCTCAAGGGCATGTTCATCGTCACGCAGATCGCCACCCCGTACTTCCGCGACGGCAACAGCGGCGCTGTGGTGAACTTGTCGACGGTGGAAGCGGACGTGGTCGTGTCCTCCCAGGGCTTCGCACAGGTCCACTACAACGCGTCGAAGGGTGGAGTGAAGATGCTGACGAAGGCTCTGGCCGTCGAACTCTCGCGGTACAACGTACGAGTCAACGCGATCGCCCCCGGGCCGGTCCCCACCGCCTTCCTGCCTGGCATCGACGTCTCCTCCGGCGAAGTTCTCGACTTCATGAAGTCCAGGCTCCTGGTGCCGCGCGTCGGCCGCCCCGAGGACATGGGTGCTGCAGTCTCCTTCCTGCTCTCCGACGACGCCTCCTACATCAGTGGAGTCCAGCTGCCCGTCGACGGCGGATGGCTTGCCCGATGAAAGGCCGGCTCACCACGGCCGAGCTCGCCGAGTCCGACATCGACACCGTCCTCATCGCCGGTATCGACCTCTACGGACGGTTGATCGGCAAACGAGTCCCGACGCGAATTTTCCTCGCGAACATCGACGAGGGTCTGCATGTGTGCACCTGTGTGTATGCCTGGGATGCCAGCCAACGCATGGACAAACTCGTTGTCGACTACGCCGGCGGACACACCGGCTGGCATGACTTCCGCCTGCAACCTGACCTGGGAACACTGCGACGCGCGTCGTGGCTCGAGTCCACTGCCATCGTCATCGCAGACTCGGTCGACGAACATACCGGCGAGCTCGTCCCGATCGCACCGCGCACGATCCTGCGCAAGCAGATCGACAAGCTCGAATCAGACGGCCACACCGTCTACGCGGCAACGGAACTCGAGTTCCACCTCTACCGAGGTACCCCCGACGCATTGCGGCGCAGCGGCTATCGGGATCTCGAACCCACCACCCTGGTGCCCTCGGATTACACCATCACCGCCGGCAACGCGATGGAACCTTTCTTCCGCAAGGTACGAACCGCGTTGGAGGAGAGCGCGATTCCCGTGGAGGTCTCTCAGGTCGAATACGGCCTGGGCCAGTGGGAGATCAACCTCGAATACGGAACCGCCCTCGAGATGGCCGACCGCCATGTGCTATTCAAGCAGGTCGTCCACGACGTCGCTGCGGCAGAAGGGCTCACTGCTACCTTCATGGCACGTCCGAGCACCGACGGCATGGGCTCGTCGTGTCATATTCACGCGTCCATGCGGAGCGACGACACCTTCCCGTTCCACGACGAAAGCGCAGAAAACACCGCGAGCGCCGAGCTGCTGCACGCCGTCGGCGGAGTTCTCGAGCACTGCCCGGAACTCATGCTGTTCTACACGCCGACCATCAACTCGATGCGCCGGACCAGAGCCAGCCACGATTTCTCGGGGAACGGCTTGACCTGGGGTTTCGACAACAGGACTACCACCTGCCGACTCATCACCGGGGCACCGTCCGCCAACCGTCTCGAAATGAGACTGCCAGGGGCGGACGCAAATCCGTATCTCGCACTGGCCGCAGTCTTGGCATCGATGAACGACGGTCTGACACGAAAGCTCGATCCCGGCGCACCGGTACGACGCGACGGGTACAGCGACACAGACACACTCGAGAAGGTGAAGCAACAACCGCTGCCCGGCACACTCGACGAGGCGGCGCGTGCGCTCGAGGCCAGTGAGTTCGCACTCGCGGCGTTCGGCGCCGACGTCGTATCGCACTATGCGGCAGTCGCCAAGGACGAATGGGATTCCTTCATGTCCGCGGTCACCGACTGGGAACGCGAACGCTACCTCGACAACATCTGACCTACAAACGATTTCGCCACGAAGGACAGTCATGACCACTTCATGCTCACTCGTGCCCCAGAACAACACGATCGACGGAAACGCCGAAACACCGGCTATCGAACTCGGCGAATTTCTCACCGATCCCGACACCGGAGAGAAACTGCAAGCCCAACTCTCGTCCTCCACCGAACAGGTGGAGAGGGCGATCACCGCCGCGACAGAACTTCACCGATCGGGTGTCTGGACCCGTCGATCGGTCGCCGACCGGGTGCGCCTACTCGAGAGAACGGCTGAACTTGTCGAAGAACGGACTGCGGCGATCGCTCGTGAGGACTCCAAGAACAACGGCCTTCCGCTTTCGATCAGCACACTTTTCGCCGGCGGACTTCCCGATCTGTTCCGCAGTGCTGCAACGTATCTGAAGAACTCCTCCGGGTTCGAGCAGTTGCCGTCAGGTGCACATTTACATCGGCTGGCGTGGGGCCCGACCGCTGTGATCGCACCGTGGAACGCACCGAGCTTCATCACCGCCAAGAAGACCGCATTCGCTTTGGCCGCAGGTGCTCCGGTCATCGCAAAGCCCTCCAACTGGGCACCGTCGGGTCCCAACGTGCTTGCCGAGGCGATCTCACGTGCCATCGCCGAAGTCGACGCGCCGAAAGCTCTGTTTCAACTCGTTCACGGAGGCGGGGACGTCGGGCATCTACTGGCCTCCGATCGACGAATCCGAGCACTGGCGTTCACCGGCGGCCGAGCAGCCGGTAGTTCCATCGCCGCTGCAGCTTCTACCGATTTCAAGGCTCTTCAACTCGAGCTCGGCAGCAACAACCCCGTGATCATCCGCGCCGACGCCGACATCGATCTGACTGCCACCGCACTCGTCGACGGGTTCACCAAACTCAACGGGCAATGGTGTGAGAGTCCGGGAAGCGTCTTCGTGCCGCCGCACCTTCACGACCGGCTTGTCGACGCAATACTCGACCGCACGGCCGAAATCGCACTCGGCCGAACCGATGACGCCAACACCACGATGGGTCCGCAGGCGAACGAGCCTCAACTCCAACGGATGCGGGATACCGTCGAGTTCCTCCGTGGCGTGGGCGGCACGGCCGTCTCGAGCACCCCCGTGCCTGACGATTCCGGATGGTTCTTCCCACCGACAGTGGTGCACGGAATCTCGTCGGAGCAGACCAAATCGGAGACCTTCGGGCCGATCCTGACGGTGCACCGAGCATCAACCGACGAGGAAGCTCTGCTCGAGGCCAACGCTCTCGATACCGGCCTGGCCGGATACGTGTTCGGCGCCGACATCGACGCCGCTCGTGAACTTGCGACCCGAATCGATTGCGGTGAGAACAAGATCAACACCACCAGCCTCCTGGACCTAGACGACCACTCGACCCAGAGTTTCTGGGGCGGAAGCGGTATCGGCGCACACGGCGACGCAGAGCTTCTCGACTTCTTCCGGGGATCGAGAATCATCGGGGTCGATGCGCCCGGACTTCCTCTCTAGGCGGAGGAGGTCGAGGAAATGGGTGAAGCGGCTCGGGTGGGCACCGATACGAGTCGGGTGGGCACCATGGTGGTCGAATGCCACGATACCGCGGCGGTTCTCGCACGTATTTCGTCGCTGGGGTGGAAGCTCGGCGTCGAGGTCGTCAGCCTGTCTACATGGGTATCCGTGACATCGCCGGGAGTCACCGGAATGTCGATCGCGTACCGTTGCCCGGCAACGATCTCCGACGCCATGTTGATCAAGCGTCTCAACAAGATCATCGGGATAGTTCGCATCAAGACGGACCACGGCCCGTTCGTTCCGGTGACACCACAGGTCGGCCTACACGTCACCGCGACTTTCCAACGCGTCGATCCCGTGGCGCTGGTGGCGTACCGGCACGGCGCAACTGTGTGCAGTCAAGCGAACAATGTTCTGTCGGTACAACTCACCACCACCCGATCGATCGCGGACACATTCGTATCTGATCTGGCACAGGTCGCAGAGCGTCCGCTGCGGGGTGAGATCTCGCTGCAGGAGATTCATCTTGCATGACGTCGAAGTGCACCACGGCGATGTGCGGCTACGGAAGTTGGCCAGTAGCCGCACATCATCGTGTGATCAGTGAGCAGGGAGGAGGGACGTCTCCTGCTGCACACCGTCTTCCGCGCCGATCTGGACGATGTTTCGCGGCAGGAACACGGCCGCGATCGCGCCGAGAACTGCTGCAGCAGCACCGATCAGGAACGCGATACGCATGCCCTCGTCGGTGTAGAAGACAGCGCCCTCCATCGCCATCGCGATGTGCGAGTTCAAGACCGTGAAGGCGATGACGGGAAGCACTGCGGGGAAGATGCTCTGGAAGACCGCAACCATGCTCGCCGTGGTTGCCTGCAACTGCGGCGGCACTGCCTCGATGAGCAGGTTCGGGATGGAGGCGTAGCCCATACCCATACCGACACCGAAGATTCCGGCAAAGATGATGAGCAGAGGCTTGTTGTCGTGAATGGTGGCCGTCAACGTGAATCCGACTGCCATGAGGATCATTCCGATGATCATCAGCAGACGGGGCCGGATGTTGCGCCCCACGAGGAAGCCCACGATCAAACCACCGACCACCACCATGCCGCCAAGGGGCGCCTGGAAGATCGCGAATCCCTCTGCCGTCACGCCGAATCCGTATCCCAGGCCGAGAACTGCGGGGGTCATCACCATCATCGGCAGCAAAATCGTGAAGACTCCCGATGCGCCGTAGCAGAAACCGGCACCGACGGCGGTGAGCATCACCGAACGCTTGCCGAAGTAGCGCAGGTCGATCAAGGGCTCGCGGATGGCTCGGGCAGAGGCAACCCAAGCCACCAACAGTGCGACGCCGCCGATCAGGTAGGCCAGTGTCGAACCGTTCTTCCAGCCCCAGGTCGGTCCGAAGCTGACGCCGATCAGAATTCCGGCGATGCCCGATCCGAGCAGTACCGCGCCGATCAGGTCCAGCGAAGAGCGAAGTCGGACAGTCGATTCCGCCGTCGAAGCGAAGATCATGCCGCCGAGGAGAACCAGCCCGACGACAAAGAACCAGAAGATGCTCCGGAACCCGTGGTTGTCGATCAACCAACCGGAGACGAACGGCGCCGGAATCGCGATCAGACCCATACCGGAAGTCGCGATACTGACTGCCAGCGCAACAGTTTTCGGCGGGAAGACATCTCGAATGAGGGAGTAGCTCAGGAAGAGGCAGGGAACGAGCAGACCCGTCAATGACCGGCCCAGAATCAGGACGGCATAGCTCGGCGCAACCGCCGAAATGAAGGATCCGACCGCTGCGCCGGCGACCGCCAAGAGCAGGACTTTTCGCTTGCCGTACATGTCGGCGAGCTTTCCGAGCAGAGGAGACGCGACCGCCCCCAGCAGCAAGAACGACGTGAGCAGCCAAGCTCCCTGCGTCGTTTGATAATGCGCCGAGATGGCCGGCAGCGCAGTGGAAATCATCATGTAGCTCACCGCGAGCATCTCGAGAAGTAGAACGATCGACGCCAGAGAGAACACCAGTCGCGGAGTCCAACGCTCCGGTATCGATGTCGGTTCGGGCGCACTAGGAGACGAACCGGAGCTGTGGACGTGAGACGCCATGGCTGGAAGATCCTTTCGGGACACCTACAAATTCGATTGACCCCCTGTCGAATACCGCCGACGGGGGCCTTGCGGGGAAGTGCAGTGGAACGACAGCTACCGCTCTCGGCAACGTGTTACGTGCATCACAGCCCTCACATCGAACACGCGCTACCAAATGTTCCGTGGAGCGGGACATTCAGGACAACGACTGATTGGCGTCACAAACTCGAACCTGGCCTTGGATTATGAGCAACGGCAACGATTTTCGGTTCGAACTTGAACGTGGAGCCATTCCCACCTTCGAAATACCGACCACCCCGTACTTGACGATCCCGCCTTTGAGGTTCCCCCTCGGTGTCAACGTCGGGAATCATCCCCCAGAAACGACTGTGCGCCGTTTCGGTAGCGGTAACTACCAAAACGGCGCACAGGGGCCGAAGGCCCTACAGAACTATGTTCACCATCTTGCCCGGCACAACGATCACCTTGCGGGGTGCGTTGCCCTCGAGCAGAGCGACGATCTTCTCGTCGGCCAGCGCAATCTCTTCGACAGCCTTGCGATCGGCATCCGCCGGGACGCTGATGCGGCTACGAACCTTGCCGTTGACCTGGATCGGGTACTCGACGGTATCCTCGACGAGCCACTTCTCCTCGACTGCCGGGAAGGGTCCGTGCGCAAGGGATTCCGTGTGACCCAGACGCGACCACAGCTCTTCCGCGAGGTGCGGCGCCAGGGGAGCGAGCATCAGCACCAGCGGCTCGACAGCAGCACGCGGCGCACCGCCCGGGAACGCCTTGGTGAGGTGGTTGTTGTACTCGATCAGCTTCGCGGCGGCCGTGTTGTCGCGCAGCGCCGTGTAATCCTCGATGACACCGGAAATCGCCTTGTTGAGCGCACGCAAAGTCTCTTCACCAGGAGCTTCGTCGGTGACACGGGGCTTGCCGGTCTCCTCGTCGATGACGACGCGCCACACTCGCTGCAGGAATCGCGCAGCACCGACGACGTCCTTGGTAGCCCACGGACGCGAGGTGTCCAGCGGACCCATCGACATCTCGTACACACGCAGAGTGTCTGCACCGAACTCGGCGCAGATCTCGTCCGGCGCAACGGCATTCTTCAGGCTCTTGCCCATCTTGCCGTACTCGCGGTTGACCTCGGCGCCTTCGTAGAAGAACTTGCCGTCACGCTCGACGACCTCTTCCGCCGGCACGTAGACGCCGCGGGCATCGGTGTACGCGAATGCCTGGATGTAGCCCTGGTTGTACAGGCGGCGGTACGGCTCGCTCGAGGACACGTAGCCCAGGTCGAACAGAACCTTGTGCCAGAAGCGCGAGTACAGCAGGTGCAGCACTGCGTGCTCGACGCCGCCGACGTACAGGTCGACTCCACCGGGATCGTTGGGGCCGTGCAGTTCCGGACGCGGGCCCGTCCAGTACGCCTCGTTCTGCGGGTCGCAGAAGGCGTCCT
>NZ_LVCT01000366.1:0-14537 GCF_001647205.1 Rhodococcus sp. EPR-134 | reverse complement strand
ACCGAGATCGAGCTCGACGTTGACCCAGTCGGTCGCCTTGTTCAGCGGGGGAGAGGGCTCGGAGTTGGCGTCGTCCGGATCGAAGGACACGGGTGCGTAGTCCTCGACCTCCGGAAGCACCACGGGCAGAGCCGAATCCGGCAGAGCGTGTGCGTTGCCGTCCGCGTCGTAGACGATCGGGAAGGGCTCGCCCCAGTAACGCTGACGCGCGAAAAGCCAGTCGCGCAGCTTGTACTGGATGGTGCCCTTGCCCTGGCCGCTCTCCTCGAGGCGACTGATGACGGTCGCCTTGGCCTCGGCAACGTCCAGCCCGTCGAGGTAGTCGGAGTTCACCAGCGGGCCGTCACCGGAGTACGCAGCCTCCGAAACATTGCCACCGGCAATAACTTCGAGAATATCCAGACCGAACGCGTTCGCGAACTCCCAGTCACGGTGATCGTGTCCCGGAACTGCCATGATCGCACCGGTGCCGTAACCCGTCAGAACGTAGTCGGCGATGAAGATCGGAACCTTGTGTCCGTTGACCGGATTGACGGCGTAGGAACCGAGGAAGACGCCCGTCTTCTCCTTGTTTTCCTGGCGCTCCAGGTCGGTCTTGGCGGCAATCGACTTACGGTATGCAGCAACAGCTTCCGCCGGAGTCGTGGCACCGCCAGTCCAGCGCGCGTCGACACCTTCGGGCCACTCGTCCGCGACGAGCTTGTCCACCAAGTCGTGCTCAGGAGCCAGCGTCACGTAGGTGGCGCCGAACAGCGTGTCCGGACGGGTGGTGAACACATCGACGCCGTACTCGCCTGCAGCAAAGGTAACTTCGGCACCGTACGAGCGTCCGATCCAGTTGCGCTGCATGGCCTTGACCTTGTCCGGCCAATCCAAGTACTCGAGGTCGTCGACCAGGCGATCGGAGTACGCGGTGATGCGCATCATCCACTGCTGGAGATGCTTACGGAAGACTGGGAAGTTTCCGCGGTCACTACGACCGTCGGCGGTGACTTCCTCGTTGGCCAGGACGGTACCCAAACCGGGGCACCAGTTGACCATCGAATCCGACTGGTAGACAAGGCGGTACGAGTCGACGACCTTTGCCTTCTCGGCGACTGTCAGCGACGCCCACTCGCGTCCGTCTTCCAGAGCGCGCTCACCGGAATCGAACTCGGCTTCCAGCTCGGAGATACGACGGGCCTTGCCGGCTTCCTTGTCGTACCAGGCGCCGTGGATCTGCAGGAAGATCCACTGCGTCCAGTGGTAGAAGTCGACGTCCGTCGTCGCGAGGCTACGACGCTCGTCGTGCCCCAGACCCAGACGTCGCAGCTGGCGCTTCATGTTGGCCATGTTGGACTCGCTGGTCGTCCGCGGGTGGGTACCCGTCTGCACGGCGTACTGCTCGGCCGGGAGACCGAACGCGTCGTAGCCGAGGGTGTGCAGGACATTGCGCCCCTGCATGCGATGGAAGCGCGCGAAGACGTCCGTAGCGATGTATCCGAGCGGGTGACCGACATGCAGGCCCGAACCCGAGGGGTACGGGAACATGTCCTGCACGAAGAGCTTGTCGGCGGGAACACCGTCGGGCGAGGAGAGCGGACCGACCGGATTGGGCGCGTTGAACGTGCCTTCCTCACTCCAGCGGTCCTGCCAGTGCTGCTCGATCTGGCCGGCGAGCTCCGCGGTGTAGCGGTGCTGCGGAGTTGCGTCGGCTGGTGAATCGGGGGACTGCGGAGACTCGGTCACTGTGGTCGCTATCTACTTGGCTGACGGAAATACCGATAACCAGGGTAGAGCCTGCACGACCCGGGCATACCATCAACTCCACTCGCGCCTATCCTGTATGGGTGATCGTTGTCGCTGTGGTGCTATTCGTGCTCGCTGTCGCCGTCGGTGGAGTTGCTGTCGCCGGACTGATCGGCAAACTCCCGCGCAACCGCTGGGCCGGTGTCCGCACCGAGGATTCCCTGCGGAGCGAGGAGTCGTTCGCCCTCGCCAACAAGGTGGCCGGTCCGACCATGCTCGCGGCCGCCGGAATGTTGGTCATCGGCGGAGTCGCAGCACTGACCATCGGCGGAGTCTTCGGCGTCGCAGTCGCGATCATCGCCGTCGTCGTCGCCGTCCTCACCGCCGGTTTCGGTGGAGGCATCGGTGCCCGTGCTGCCGCCGCACTCCCGCAGCAGAGCGGATGCGGTAACGACTGCAACTGCGGCGGACACTCCGAGCCTGCCGCAGACGAGCCGGTGGCGGAGACCCCCGAGGCCAAGGCGAACGCTGCCGCTTGCGGTACCGCTTCCTGCGGTGCCTGCGCGCTCAAGGATGCTTGCCAGCCGGCTCATTGATTCACGTGAAACATCGCGTGGTCGACCCGGCCGGGGTCGTATTCGGGCTAGTCGTTCCGCTGTTGTGTGCGGTCTTCGGCTTCGTCCTGACAAAAATTTGGGAGCCCCGCCTCCCGGAACAGATCGCGACTCACTGGACCACCACCTCGCCGGACGGATTCTCCACCCCGTCGGCCAACGCCTGGACCATTGCACTTCTGACGCTGCTCTTCGGTGGCGGCCTGAGTGCGATTGCTGCTCTTGCTCCCGCGATGCTGATGATGCGCCGATTCATGTTGGTTGTCGGGCTGAGCGTGGTCGGGCTCATCACGACAGTGAACTTCGCTTTGCTCTACACCCAACTCGATGTCACCGATCCATCCACGACGTCACTCCCGCTGTGGTCTATCGGTGTCGGCTTTGTCATCGGCGGGGTGCTGGGGTGGATCGGCGCCTCATTCCTGCGTGACTACCGCGTCCGCACTCTTGCCACGATCGAACCCTCGGCCGGGTTGCCGCGAAGCCGCTGCGCTCTCCCCATCTCCGACGACGTCGGATTCAGCACCAAGGGGTCGGTGATCCTCACTGCGATCACTCTGGCGCCCGGAGTCGTCATGGCGTTGGCGACGCGGTCACTCTGGCCGCTGTTCATCTTCGGGGCACTCGGCCTGCTTGTCGTCAGCTTGGTTCGCTTCCGGGTGATCGTCGACGAACGGGGGATCCGGGTGATCAACATGGGGATGGCTGCGATGACCTACGACATAGACGAAGTTGTCGGAGCTGACATCGCGGAGATCAAACCGTTCGCGGACTTCGGCGGCTGGGGACTCAAGACCAAGGGTCGTCGCAACTACGGCGTCGTCACCCGCACCGGACCAGCGGTGGTCATCACGTTCGCTTGTGGCGACCGACTCACGATCACGACACCCGAAGCCGAAGACATCGCCGGGTCACTCAATCGATTGGCCGACGCCCGGACTCGCTAACCGCCGAGCCTGAACCGATCGCTTCCTGAGTCTTCTCGAGATACCCACACGCCGCAGCCCTGGCTTTGGTGACATCGCGTTCGGCGATGGCTTCGGCAACTCCCTGATGATGCGAAGACGTCAGCGACGGCGGATGCACCCCTTCGGTCACCTCGTAGGTGGCTCGAACTGTTTCGAGGATTCCGGCAAACAGATCTTTCAGCACGGGATTGTGGGCGGCATCGACAACGGCAATGTGAAACGCGAGATCGACGTCGACGAAGTTCTCCGCTGGGACATCACGCTTGGCGGCCAGTTCACGAAGTATCCGAACGTCGTCGTCGCTGCGACGCTCACACGCCAACCGGACCGCTTCCATCTCGAGCGCACGACGCACTTCGAAGACGTATTTCATCTCGTCGACGGACGCGTGTTTGCCGAGCAGTCCGCCGATGTCGGTCCGAGCGCGCACGAAGGTCCCTGATCCGCGACGGATCTCGAGAACTCCCGTCGAGGTCAATGTCTTGATCGCTTCGCGCACGGTGTTCCGGCCGACGCCGAGAACACTCATCAGCTCCGGCTCGGTCGGAACACGATTGCCCACTGTCCAGACGCCGTCGGAGATCTGCGTGCGCATCCAGTCGAGGGATTGCTCGTACGCGGACTCTTTGCGAACAACGGTCATCAGCTCATCCTCACAGCATTAGCGGCGATCATTCCACTCACCTACGATACGTAGGACGACCCATGTATTTTCGCACTCTGTCTTCAGGAGGGGCTTCCCACGTCCGCCACAGCTGTCGCCACCGAAGAACGCACACGCCGCACCAATCGACACTTCTACGGCGTGGGCTACGTCCTCACCGTGATCCTCTTGGGCGCGAACATGCCCACCTCCGTCTACGGGCTGTACCGGACCGAGTTCGGATTCACGCCCACCATCCAGACGCTGATCTACGGCGTCTACGTCGCCGGCCTCGTTCCGGCATTGCTGTTCTTCGGACCGCTGTCCGACGCCCTCGGCCGACGCACCGTGCTCCTTACTGCACTCGCTCTGAGCGTCGTCGGCACGCTCGTTCTGGCATTTGCCGACGCGACGGTGTGGTTGTTCGTCGGCCGGATTGCCCAGGGAATCGCGGTGGGCGCGGCCAGTGCGGCGGGCAGCGCCGCATTGGTGGAGCAGGAACCGAAGTTCGATCACCGACGTGCAGCGCTCGTATCGACGGTGACGGGCGCGTTGGGCGGTGCGCTCGGACCACTCGTGTCCGGTGCAATCGCCCAGTACCTTCCACAACCGCTGCGGTTGCCGTATCTGATCTTCCTCGTCGCGTTCATCCCGGCACTGATCGTGCTGCTGCTACTTCCGCGGATCGGGGACGTCACACGCCCGGCGCGGTTCTTCCAGATGCCACATGTTCCCGCCGCCATTCGCGAGACTTTCTGGCTCAGCTCGCTCGCCGTCGCGCTGTCGTGGGGCGCGGTCGGGCTCTTCCAGTCGGTGGTCCCGTCGTGGATGACCAGCCTGCTGAACATCGACAACCTTCTACTCGGCGGCGGGGCGGCCGCACTGGTGATGATCTGCTCGGTGGGCGCGCAACTCGGCGGAAGCCGCATGGACCCGCGCACGTCCGTCACCGCCGGCCTGGGAATCCTCGCTCTGGGAATGATCGGCCTCCTCGTGGTCGACCTCGTCCCGAGCCTGGCACTGCTTGGCGTCATCACCGTCGTGGTCGGCGCCGGGCACGGTCTGGCGTTTGCCGGCGGCATGAAGCGCGTCAACGCCGCCGCCCGGACCCACGCCCGCGAGAGCCACGGCGGAGTTCTGGCCGCGTTCTTCACCGTCAGCTACGCGGGACTGGCGATCCCGTCGATCATCGCGGGTATCGCCATCACCCTCCAGGGAATGCAGACGGCCATCATCGAGCTGTCGATCATCGGGACGCTGCTGTGCCTGGCGGTGATGGGCTTCAACCTTCGTGGGGCTCGAGAGCCCGCTGAAGCTCGCCGTTATCCTTAGCCAGGTGAAGTTTCTCAGTAGGTTCTACATCGACGGGTTCATCCTCGGCATCATCATCGCCGGCGTGCTCGGAAGTGTGTTCCCGGTATCGGGTACCGCGGAGAGCATTCTGAACTGGGCCACCAAGATCGCCATCGGCTTCTTGTTCCTGCTCTACGGCGCGCGACTCTCGCCGCAGGAAGCCTGGAAGGGCGTCAAGCACTGGCGACTGCACACCGTCGTCCTCGCCGCGACGTTCGTGCTGTTCCCACTGATCGGCCTAGCACTGCGATTCCTGTCGCCGACGCTGATCAGCGACGAGCTCTACACCGGCATCCTCTACATGTGCCTGGTTCCGTCGACGGTTCAGTCTTCGATCGCGTTCACCTCGATCGCCAAGGGGAACGTCGCGGGCGCGATCGTCAGTGCGTCGTTCTCCAACCTGATCGGCGTCTTCGTCACACCGCTGCTGGTGGTTCTGCTGATGAACACCACCGGCCAGGCGACGGTCGACTTCTCGTCGATCCTCGACATCGTCGTGCAGTTGCTGATCCCGTTCATCGTCGGTCAGCTGATCCGCCCGCTGGTGATCGGATGGCTGCAGAAGTACGCCGAACCCACCAAGTACGTCGATCGCGGATCGATCCTCCTCGTTGTCTTCGCCGCGTTCAGCGAAAGCATGAAAGAGGGGATCTGGAGCACCATCACGATCTGGCAGATCGTGATCCTCACAATCGTGTGCTGCCTGATTCTCGCGCTGGTTCTCGGCGTGACAACTCTCGCGGGGCGCAAGCTCGGGTTCGATCTTCCCGATCAGATCGTCATCATCTTCTGCGGGTCGAAGAAGTCCTTGGCAACGGGCCTACCGATGGCGGCTGTACTGTTCGCGGGCCAGCCCGTCGGCCTGATCGTGTTGCCGCTGATGATCTTCCATCAGATCCAACTGATCGTGTGTGCTGCGATGGCGCAACGCTTCGCGAATCGGGATCCGGTCAGCGTCAGCTAGCGAGCAACTCGCCTCGGGTCGCGTCGACGCAGCCGCAACCGCCCTGCAGTTCAGCACAATCGATGGACAGCGCATGGCGGACCGATGCCAAGTCGACGCAGTTCACGCCGGTGCATTCGAGTGACCCGTCGGCATGCCGCAGCAAAGAATCGTGGCAGTGATCGACATCCGAAACACAATCCGCGCACTGGATCTGACGCTCAGCGATCATTGCTGCCACCTCTCTCGAAAACGATGACACAGGAATATCATCGACCTCCGACAAGTCAGTTTCGTTCCACCTCGATGGGGTGGCTGGCCAGCATCGCCACGGGTAGCGGCTGGCGTCGTAGCACCCGTGCCCAGACATCGACTCGGGGCGGCGTCAGCACATCCGACGGCAGCGAGCTGATCACCATCCAGTCTTCACGCTCGAGCTCCGAATCCAGCTGGCCCAGAGTCCAACCCGAGTACCCGGCAAAAATGCGGATCCCTTCGACCAGAGGAGCAATGACCTCCGGGTCCGAGTCCAGATCCACCATGACTACCTTGCCGTCCACCCGCCGCAGGCCGGCGACGCCGTCGATCCGCGCACCGTTGCGAGCGATGCCCAGGCAAAGCGCCGAGTCACGCTTGACTGGTCCACCGATGTACAGGGCCGAAGGATGCGCGGTCAGCGGTGACCACTGCGGCAACACGTTCTGCACGGCCGTCTCACTCGGCCGATTGACGACGACGCCCAGGCTCCCGGCGTCGTTGTGCTCGATCATGTAGATGACGGTGCGGCGAAATGCGGGTTCCGTGAGATCGGTCGACGACACCAACAAACTGCCCGGACGAACCTCCGGTTCTATCCAGGCCATTCGATCCTCGGGTTCTTCTGCGTGCGCCACAAGGACATCATCTCACCGACAACTGCGCGCGGAGGAACGAGACACAAGCGTGTTCAGGTCAGACCCGCCACATCGGCAAGTAGTGCCAAATGCCGCTCGAAAATCTCGCTCGCGTCGGTGAACGTATCGCTTCCGTACTGCCCGAACACCTCGAAGTTCACCGAACCGAACAGCGATACCCAGACGAGAGTTGCGCGCACGGCGGCATCCGGCGGCAGGTCGGTACCCAGTTCATTCCGCACTCCCTCGAGGTCCGCTGCCAACGTGTCACTCAGGCCCGGACCCTCTCGCACCGTCAGTGAACCCGCGCGATGGGCGGCGTCGATGATCCCGATCAGCCGGGTCACGACGAGGGTGCCGGGGCCGGTGGTCTGCTCGCCCGGAGCGTCGTAGCCGGGGACGGGGCTGCCGAACAACAGACCGTAGCGGGCCGGCTCCCGGATCGCCCAGCTGCGAACGGCGCGCCCGAGAGCAATGAACTGTCCGCGAAAATCCTCTGCTGCAACGGCATTCACGGCGGCGTCCACTTCCGCGCCCAGTTCCGTGTACCCGTCGACCACCAGCAAGGTCAGCAGTTCGTCCCGACTGGCGACATAGCGGTATACCGCTGAGGACACGACTCCCAGGTCACGCGCGACGGCCCGCAGAGACAAAGCGGCAGCGCCGACGGCAGCAAGATGCTCGCGCCCGATACGGGTGATGTCCTGCAGCGTCTGTTCACGCGCCCGTTCGCGGGGAGTTCCAACCATGAGTCCATCTTGCCCCATGACCGAGAGCAGTATCAACAAAAGAGAGCACTGCTCTTGACAGCACTCGGGTGCAGGTGCATTCTGAAAACGAGAGCAGTGCTCTCAGTTCACTCGAAACGAGAAGGAGCACACCATGTCGAACCTCGAAATCGTCACCGGAGCAGGACCCGTCGGATCCGCCGTCGCACTACAGCTCGCCGAGCAGGGAATCAACGTCCGTCTCCTGACCAGGTCCGGCAGCGGGCCCGAGCACCCGCTGATCGACCGCCGACGCGTCGACGTCTCGGATGCCGAGGCCCTGCGCTCGGTCAGCGAGGGCGCCACGGCCATCTACCACTGCATCCACGCTGCTTACAACGCAGCCGATTGGGAGCGGGAACTCCCGGCGGCCGAGAAGGTTGTGCTCGACGCGGCCGCATCCATCGGTGCCGTCGTGGTCTTCCCCGAAAGCCTCTACGCCTACAACTCCGACACCCTGATGACCGAATCCGATCCACGCAACGCCACCGGCGGCAAGCGCGGAGTGCGCACCGCGCTGCTGCGCGCTCGCGAGGCCTCTGCAACACCCACCGTCAGCGTCGTGGCCTCGGACTTCTTCGGCCCCCGCGTCCGCACCGCCCACGCCGGCGAGCGCATGGTTCCGAAAGTCATGGCAGGTAAGAAGATTCGTGTCATCGGTTCCGCAGATCAGCCGCACTCCTTCACCTACATCCCCGATCTCGCAGCAGCGATGATCGCGGCGGCACACAACCCCGAACTTTGGAACTCCGTCCTCCACGCACCCACCGGCCCCGCGCTCACTCAGCGCAAGATCGCCGAGGCCTTCGCCCGAGCCGCCGGGGCATCCCCCGCCAAGGTGGGTGTACTGCCCGCATGGGTGCTCGACGCCGTCGGCAAGATCAACACCGACAGCCGCGAACTCGCTGAGATGAACTACCAGTTCACCAAGCCGTTCGTCATGGACTCGAGTGCCAGCGAAGTGCTGCTCGGACTCTCGCCGACGCCGCTCGATCAGGCCGCCGAAGAGACCGTCGCGTGGTGGCGCGCGGAACAGGCTCGCACCGCTGCTGCCTGAATCTGGCGGTGGGCCGGGCATCACTCAGATCTGCGTGAGATAGCGTCGACTGAGAGCGACGATGGCCACGAAACACGCTGCAACGAAGATCATCCCGATGCGTGCCCCACCAACGGAGTTCGACGCACTCAGAGCGATGCCCAGGGCCGCGACGCCGATCGCCATGCCCGTTTGACGGGAGGTATTCAGTACCCCCGAGGCAAGTCCGGCGAACGATTTGTCGATCACTGCCATGGCCGCTCCATTGCAGCTGGGGCCGAACACACCACACCCGAGACCGACGAGGGCGGTCCCCGCCATCACCACAGGCCAGGTATCGCTGTCCCCGATCGCGGTGCACAGGAGCGCGCCGATCGCAGCAGTGGAAGCACCGACAGTCAGGAGCCAGCACATACCGCGACCTGCCCACACGCGATTGAGGACCAGCGTTCCGAACGTCCACAACACTGCAAACGGCAGAAAGAACAGTCCTGTCCGCAGCGCTGAAGAGCCCCAGTAGGACTGGATGAATATCGCGAGCATGAATTGCATGCCGTAGGCCCCGAATTGGAAGGCGAATCCGTTCGCTATGGATGCAGAGAACGCCGGCTTACGGAAGATCGACAGCGGCAGAACCGGATGCCGGGTCCGGCCCTCGACGACGAAGAACCCGACGAGCGTTGGCACACATCCGAGTAGCAACGCCAGCGCCAACGGATCACCCCACCCGCGGGAGCCGCCTTCGATCAAACCGGCTACCAGAAGGGCAAGTCCGGCGATGCCGAGGACCTGCCCGGGAACGTCATAGGATTCCGCATCGCGCGTCGCGGTTTCACGGACATGCCGCCAGCACAGCCAGAGGGCTAGAACGCCGATGGGGACATTGACGAAGAAGATCGAGCGCCAACCGATGAACTCGGTGAGCAGGCCTCCTCCGATCGGCCCTGCTACCAATGCGATTCCGCCCGTTGCACCCCACATCGTGATTGCCTTGGCACGCGCGATCGGATCCGGATAGGTGCGTGCAATGATCGCCAGTGTCGTTGGAAGAAGCCCGGCAGCAGCAATACCTTGCAGGCAACGAAATGCCATCAGCAACCCCAGGTTCGGGCTTATTGCGCACAATAGAGAAGCCGCCGTGAAGCCGCCCAACGACCACAGGAAGACACTGCGGGAACCGACTCGGTCCGCCAGAACTCCCGCTGTGAGCAACAGGCTGGCCAGAGGAACCGTGTAGATGTTCACCAACCATTGCAAAGCGGCAATGGAGCCACCGATGTCGCGTTCGATTGCCGGTAACGCGATGTTGAGAGCGCTCCCGTCCAACAGGATCATGAAGAATCCAAGACAAACCGCAGTCAGCGCCAGTGCCTGAACCCTTGAAGCACTCACTGGTGCAGTATGTTTCGTGCCGCCGGAGACTGCGTCACCGACCGAGCTGTCAGCAGAGATGTTGCTCGTGCCCATATGAGGCCCCCGTCTCCGGAATTTCTGTACCTGCAAGTACAACAGCTTTCACAGAGACTGTACATACCCATAGGTACAATGTCTGTATGAGTAGCGCGGAACGGCTGATCGCAAGCATGCAAGAACTGTTGTGGGAGCGTGGCTACTCCGGAACGAGCCCACGTGCCGTGCAGAAAATGGCTGACGTCGGGCAAGGCAGCATGTACCACCACTTCCAGGGGAAAGCGGACCTGGCGGTGGCCGCAGAGCATCTCATGGGGCGCGAACTACAAGCGCAAATCACCGAACGACTCAGCTCCGGCGAGACGACCGTCGACAAGATCGCCGCCTTCCTCACGATCGACGAACACGTCCTCCGCGGGTGTCGGCTCGGGAGATTGGTCCAAGACACTGAGGTCGCATCCAACGACGAGTTGCGAGCACCGATCCAGACCATGTTCGTGTGGATTCAACAGAACATTGCATCCACACTCGAAGACGGGCGCAGCAACGGTGAAATCCGTCCCGATGCGAACATCGAAGCTCTCGCCGCCACCATTCTCGCAGTGCGGCAAGGTGCTTACGTCCTCGCTCGTGCTGCCCAATCCGAAGAACCGTTTCGAAAGGCGGCCGACGGGCTGATCGAAATGCTCACCCACGGGGTTTGCGTGTAAAAGTTCAACGATGCTCCAGTAGGCCATGTCGCCGTTCTGCTCCAGTCAACTCTTGACGCAAGAACGGAACGGGTGTTCACTTCTTCACATGGCCTATCGCCGCACTCCGGCAGTACAGGAAAGATTGGACGCCCAACGCGCCCGACTGCTCGAGGCCGCCACGACGGCAGTGGCAACTCACGGCTATGCGGGATGTTCCATCGCCGCGGTGGCCAAGAACGCCGGCGTCGGCACCGGGACGCTGTATCGACATTTCGACGGCAAGGGCGAATTGTTCGCCGAAGTGTTCCAATCAGTCTGCAGCCGTGAGGTATCCGCAGCTCGGGACGCCGGAGACAGCGCCCGACATCTGGAAGGCAACCACCGCTCCGCTGTATCAGCGTCGGTTCGGACCTTCGCCGAACGTGCCATGCGCGCACCGGTTCTCGCCTATGCACTGCTGGTGGAACCGGTAGATCCTCTCGTCGACGAACAGCGTCTCATGTTTCGCGAATCGTTCCGAGACTGCTTGGCCACCGCAATTCGCTCGGCAGTCGACACCGGTGAGATACCGCCACAGGACGCCACTCTGACGGCAGCGTGCATCGTCGGGGCAATCGGCGAGGCCCTGATCCTTCCACTGCGCGGCGGCACCACCGATCCCGCTGCGATCGACGCCATTCTCGCCTTCACCCTTCGATCGTTAGGGAGCTTCGATGACACCCACGCATGAAGTCACCAATCAGGTTCCGCCCCTGATCGATTACGACGCAGCCGAATACGCGCCGCTTCTCGAGGCACTGCAACGTGAAGGAGCTTCGGACGCACTCGAGGAGGTTCATCAGGTTGGAATCCGCGCCGGAAGCGCGCAGGCCCAGGAGTGGGGCGATCTGGCCGAGGAGCACCCACCTGTCCTGAGAACCCACGACCGCTACGGCAACCGTATCGACGAGGTCCGCTACGACCCCGCCTATCACCAACTCATGAGCACCGCAGTGGAATTGGGACTGCACGGCGCTCCGTGGGTTGACCCGAATCCACACGCACACCTCGTCCGCGCCGCGAAGATGGCCGTGTGGGGTCAAACCGATGCCGGCCACGGCTGTCCCATCTCCATGACGTACGCCGTGATCCCCGCGCTGCGGCACAACGCGGATCTGGCCGCGCAGTACGAACCCCTCCTGACCACGCGGCACTACGAGCCGGCGCTGAAAGCTCCCCTCACCAAACCCGGATTGATCGCCGGTATGTCGATGACGGAAAAGCAGGGCGGTTCGGATGTTCGTGCCGGAACCACAAGGGCAGTGCCACAATCCGACGGCAGCTACCTGCTGACGGGCCACAAGTGGTTCACCTCCGCGCCGATGTCGGACGTGTTCCTCGTCCTCGCCCAGGCACCGGGTGGTCTGTCGTGCTTCTTCCTGCCTCGGGTCCTGCCGGACGGCACGCTCAACAACATGTACCTGCAGCGTCTGAAGGACAAGTTGGGCAATCATTCCAACGCGAGTAGTGAGGTCGAGTACCGCGACGCTCTCGCGTGGATGGTCGGCGAAGAAGGCCGGGGCGTGCGCACCATCATCGAGATGGTCAACATGACCCGGTTGGACTGCACGATCGGCACGGCCACCGGCATGCGCGTCGGCACCATGCAGGCAGTTCACCACGCGACGCATCGAAGTGCTTTCGGCGCCAACCTGATCGACCAACCCTTGATGCGAAACGTTCTGGCAGATCTGGCGGTGGAATCGGAAGCGTCGACCACGGTCGCGATGTGGCTGGCCGCTCTGACCGACCGCGCAACCGCAGGCGATGCCCACGCCAGCGCACTACGACGCATTTCGTTGGCCGTGAGTAAGTACTTCGTCTGCAAGCGCGGACCGATCCACGCTGCCGAGGCACTCGAGTGTCTGGGCGGAAACGGATACGTGGAGGAATCCCGGATGCCGCGCCTCTATCGCGAGGCTCCGCTCCTTTCGGTGTGGGAGGGTTCCGGCAACGTCGCGGCGCTCGACACACTGCGGGCGATGGCCAAGCAACCCGAAACACTGCAGGTGTTCTTCGACGAGCTGAAACGAGCCAGTGGAGTGGACTGCCACTTCGATCAGGCCGTGCGGGATCTCCAGGCGGCTTTCGGCGATTTCGACGACATCGAATACCGGGCACGAAAGATCGTCGGCGACATGGCGCTCGCACTGCAGGCCTCGCTGTTGCTCCGCTACGGGCACCCCGCGGTGGCCGACGCGTTCTGCGCGAGTCGGCTCGGAAACAGCTGGGGGAGTGTGTTCGGAACGCTGCCGAGGGGCGTGGACGTCGCGCCGATCCTCGAGCGGGCCACCGTCAAGATCGGCGCCTGACCCACCCACTACAGTTTCCGCTTATGAACCGAGCCTCGAACCGCCGCGAGGCCTGGCAGCGCGTACTGCACACCCTGCGTGAATCACCCGGCCTCGGAAGGCTGGCGCTCGTCCGCTTTTCCAGCCAGTTCGGCGACGGAATGTTCCAGGCCGCGCTCGGCGGCGCAATCCTCTTCAACCCGGAACGCGAAACCGATCCGGTGGCGATAGCGGCCGGCTTTGCCGTACTGCTCCTTCCTTATTCGGTGATCGGCCCCTTTGCCGGCGCTCTGCTGGATCGTTGGGACCGCCGCCTGGTGCTCCTGTGGGCGAGCGTGCTCCGCGGGCTCTTCATCCTGACCACCGCGGTGCTGCTGGTCGCCGGCGGCGGTGACACTCTGTTGTTGACGTGTGCGCTTGCTGCGATCGGGGTCAGCCGCTTTGTCGGGGCAGGCGTATCCGCAGCCCTGCCGAAGGTCGTCCGACAATCGTGGCTGGTGGCAACCAATTCCGTTCTCACAACGGCTGGTTCGGTGGTAGCCGCTCTTGGTGCTTCGGCAGCGGTGGCGATCATCGGCATGATCGGCGCGGGGGATCGAGCGTCAGGTGCCGCCGTGGCCATCGCAGCACTGGGATCGGTGATCGCGGCCCTCGCCGCGGCCAGGTTCACCGCCCGCTCACTTGGTCCGGTCGCCGACGAAGTGGTCCGCGCCAGTGCCGTCCGTTCGGTGACGGCCGGACTGCGCACCGGTGCAACCGCTGTCTGGGAGGCGCCCGGCGTCACCACGGCGATGATCGGAATCGGAGCGCACCGCATCTGCTTCGGCATCAACACCCTCATCATGGTGCTGGTCCTACGCGACACCTCGAACGGCTCCCAATTACCTGGAGGGATGGCCGGATTCGGCGTCGCCGTCGGCGCCACGGCAATCGGAATGCTGATCGCGGCATTGATCACACCGTTCCTCATCCCGCGGATCGGTCGCTCACGGACGATCACCTACGCCCTGGTGTGCGCGGTTCTCGTCCAGCTCGTCTTCGTGACCACGCTGACTCAGGGGTCGCTGCTGATCGCCGCTTTCCTGCTCGGCATCGCCGGCCAGTCCGTGAAACTCAGCGGCGACGCGGCCATGCAGATCGACATCGACGACGACCGTCGT
>NZ_LVCT01000365.1:0-6900 GCF_001647205.1 Rhodococcus sp. EPR-134 | reverse complement strand
GAGCGTCGGCCTGGCCGTTGCCGGTGCGGGTGTCTATGCCGCCGGATTGTCAGCGGTGCTGATCAACCGCAAGAAACGAGAAACTAGCCCTGCTGGGTAGCCCACCACTTCAGCAGTTCGGCCTCGGCCTCGTCACGCTCGAGCGGGCCGCGATCCAGACGTAGTTCCTTGAGGAACGTCCATGCCTTGCCCACCTGCGGGCCGGCCGGGATGTTCAGCAGCTCCATGATGGCGTTGCCGTCGAGGTCCGGACGCACCCGAGCAAGGTCTTCCTGCTCGGCGATGCGCGCGATCCGCTCTTCGATGTCGTCGTACGTGGCCTGCAGCTGCGCGGCGCGACGCTTGTTGCGTGTTGTGCAGTCGGCCCGCACGAGCTTGTGCAAGCGGGGGAGCAGCTCGCCCGCGTCGGTGACGTACCGCCGCACCGCCGAGTCGGTCCACTGTCCCTTGCCGTAGCCGTGAAAACGCAAGTGCAGGAACACGAGCTGTGAGACGTCGTCGACCATCTGCTTCGAGAACTTCAGTGCCCGCATGCGCTTGCGCACCAGCTTGGCGCCGACCACCTCGTGGTGGTGGAAGCTGACCCCACCGCCAGGCTCGTTACGCTTGGTATCCGGCTTTCCGATGTCGTGAAGCAGTGCTGCCCAACGCAATACAAGGTCCGGATCGCCTTCTTCGAGATCGATCGCCTGCTGGAGCACCGTGAGGGAGTGCTGGTAGACGTCCTTGTGCTGGTGATGCTCGTCGATCTCGAGCTTCATCTGCGGAACCTCGGGCAGCACGTATGCAGCCAGTCCGGAGTCGACCATCATGTTGATGCCGTCCACCGGGTACATGCCCAGCATCAGTTTGTTCAGCTCCACCTGCACACGCTCGGCGGTGATTCGCTCGATCTGCGACGCCATCTCCTTGATGGCCTCGAAAACACGATTGTTCAACGTGAAACCAAGCTGCGAGACGAACCGGGCAGCACGCAGCATCCGCAGCGGATCGTCGTTGAACGAGTTTTCCGGCGCCGACGGCGTATCGAGCTCTCCGGCCAACAGCGCGTCCATGCCGTTCAGCGGATCGACAAACGTGTAGGAACCGTCCGCGCCGATCTTCATCGCCATCGCGTTGACGGTGAAATCGCGGCGCACCAGATCGTCGGCCAACGTCGTGCCGTACTCGACTATCGGATTACGAGAGACGCGATCGTAAGCGTCGGCCCGGAAGGTCGTGATCTCGATCTCCTGGCCGTGCTTGATGGCGCTGATGGTCCCGAACTCGATGCCCGTGTCCCACTGCTTGTCCACCCAGCCCTTGAGCAGAGCCTGAACCTTCTCCGGCCTGGCGTCCGTCGTGAAGTCCAGATCGCCACTGAAGCGGCCGAGGATCGCGTCGCGAACACTGCCACCCACCAGGAACAGCTCGTGACCGGCCGCAGCAAAACGCTCACCGAGCGGGTTCAACACGTCGGACAACGTGCCGAGCGTTGCAGTGGCGTCGGCAAGCAGTCGTAGGCGGCGATCAGCGTCGGAGGTAGGGACAGTCACGTGAAAGGAGCTTACTTAAGGTGCGCAAATAGCAGAACGCGCATACGAACGCGATAGACCGCTTTGCGCGGGTTACCGGGCAACGCTGCAACGCCAACTAGTATCGATGAGGTGTCTGGTGCCGAACGAACAAACAGGAGTCGCCGCAACCCGCGGCGTCGACCTGCCGTCGGCAACCCCGATAAACCTTTGATGCGAACCGTCCGTGAAACTTCTGCGGGCGGCTTGGTCGTCGACGGCTGGGGAGGACCCCCGGAACGCCTCTGCGCTGCACTGATCGGCCGAACCGACCGCCGCGGACGCCTGCTCTGGTCGCTACCGAAGGGCCATATCGAACAAGGTGAGACCGCTGAGCAGACCGCGATGCGTGAGGTCGAAGAAGAAACCGGTATCCAGGGAACCGTCCTGGCACCGCTGGGCAGCATCGACTACTGGTTCGTGACCGAAGGTCGACGCGTCCACAAGACCGTGCACCACTATCTCCTCCGCTTTCTCGGCGGTGAACTCTCCGACGAGGACATCGAGGTCACCGAAGTCGCTTGGGTGCCGCTGACGGAATTGCACTCGCGCCTCGCATACGCCGACGAGCGCAAACTCGCAGAACTCGCGTCCCAGATGATCGCCGAGATGCCGCGAACGGAAATACGGCAAGAACAGCGCCCGAAGGAACCGGACGCCGGATGAGAATGGCACTGCGGCGGGCCGGTGTGGCCGCTCTGGTGATGGCCGCTGTCGGTTTCGGGCCTGCAACGACGGCCGTCGCATGGGCAGCGCCGTCCAGCCAGCCCAGTGAGCGCGCCCCGGCGCGAAACACCAACGATGCCAAATTTCTGCAGCTGACCATCGACTCCACCGCACCGACCACGGTGACGACCACCAGCGACCGCAACGTCGTGGTCAAGGGGACGGTGAAGAACGTCGGTGACCGTCCCGTCGAGGACGTCGGAGTGAGGCTGCAACGCGCTCCCGCGATCGACTCCAGTTCGGACGTGCGCGCAGCACTCGACTTCGACCAGGCCGTTTTCGACACGGTCGGCGAATTCGACACCGTTGCCACCACCCTCGACACCGGCCAGTCCAAGCAGTTCACGCTCACCTTGCCGTTGCGGAGCACTACCGGGTTGTCTCTCGACATCACCGAACCGGGCGTCTACCCGATGCTCGTCAACGTGAACGGCACCCCGGAGTACGGCGGTGCCGCCCGACTCGACGACGCACGCTTCCTGCTCCCCGTCCTCGGTGTGCCGGCCGCAGCCGAATCGAACGCCACATCCGGAACACCTAGTTCGTCGGCGACGGCCGTCGTTCCCCCCGACACGTCCGCCCCGATCGGCGTCACGCTCATGTGGCCGCTGGCCGACGCGCCACGACTCGTCGGCGGAATCCCCGGCGCGGTCAACGAGCCCGTACGCCTGATCGACGACGAACTTGCCACCGAACTTTCCGACGGCGGCCGTCTGGACGCGTTGGTCGATGCGGTGGAGAACGCCACCAAGCCCGAGAGCGATACCGATCGCCGCGTCACGGATGCGCTCTGCCTGGCAATCGACCCCGACCTTCTGATCACCGTCGAGAACATGACTCGCGGATACCTCGTGGCCGACAACTCGTCCGACCCCACCGGGCCGTCGCACGAAGGCCGCGGCAGCGACGCCGCCAACCAGTGGCTCGGCCGGGTGAAGACGCTCGCGTCCTCGATGTGCACGACGGCGGTTCCGTTCGCGCAGTCCGATCTCGCCGCGGTCACCTCGGTGGCCAATCCGGAGTTGACGGCTACCGCGCTCACACGGCCGGCGGACATCGTCGACAACATCCTCGGCGTGACCTCACTGCGAGATTTCGTCTGGCCGGATTCGGGTGTCCTCGACTCGGCCACCGCAGAGGTGCTGAGCGTGAATCCCACCACAGCGATGGTGGCTGACACTTCCGTCGACTCGGCAGCTCCGCAGCTGTCGTCGCGGATAACCGGCTCACTCGACGCGCTTGCCTTCGACACCTCGGCGGCAGCAGCGTTGGCCGCCACCGGCTCGGAACCGCAGGTCCCGTCGTACATCCCCGACGACACCGCGCCGACCATCGACATCGAATCGCGCAGCGCCCGGCGTCAGGACGCGCTGGGGGCGATGGCCTGGGCCGCGCTGACGCCGACGTCGCTGCCGCGCAATCAGATCTTCGCGCCGCCGCAACTGTGGACCGCCGACAGCAACGACGCCACGGCGGTGCTCTCGATGCTCGCGACCCTCATCCGGTCCGGGCTCGCCTCACCTCAGGCCCTGCCGGCACTGCTCGGCAGGCAACCGGGCGCGACGGACGCCGCCACGCTCGACTACCCGGACCGGGCTACCCAGGACGGTCCGCAGACGTCCGTCGTCGAGACCGCAACCACCCAACTTCCGCGTATCGACGGGCTCGAAGCTTCGCTCGTGGACGATCCGGCGGCTTCGCTCACCCCCCGGGGATTCACGGCGCCGCTCCGCGAAGATCTACTCCGTTCGATGACCTTGGCCGATCGCCGCAACGTCGACTCCGCGTCGGTCAATCGGGCGGAGCGGGCCGCGACCATCCGCGCCGACAACGTCACCGAAGCCGTCGACGGGATGTACCGGGCCGTCAGTGTGGTGTCTCCGGGCGGCGTCTACACCCTCGCGTCGGGGCAGAGTCCGCTCCTGCTGGTGGCGCGCAACGAGCTGCCCATCGCCATCAACGTCGACCTGCGTGTGGAAGCCCCACCCGAGATGCAGATCAGTGACATCGGTCCCAAACAGCTTCCGCCGCGAGGTAGCCGACAGTTGACTGTGCCCGCGGAAATGAACGATTCTCGCAAGCTGGAAGTCAACTTCTCGCTGACCACGACAGATGGCCGCCAATTGGGTACGCCGACCAGCGTGACCGTACGGTCGAATGCGTACGGTCGTCCCCTGGCCGCCGTGACGGCGACAGCGGGAGGGTTGCTGCTGTTCCTGGCAGGGCGACGGCTGTGGCATCGATTCAAGGGTCAGCCGGACCCAGCAGATGAAGGGTACGAACGCTCATGACCGGGAATCCACCCGAGGAGGGTCGCCGCTCGGCGATCACCCGCAAGAGTGCCACGACCCGCTCGCATCCTCGGATGCCACCGTGGGAGCGCGGTTACCCGATCCAGCCGGTCAACCCGGACGCACGTTTCGACGACGCACCCACCATGACCATCCCGGTGATCCGCGACTACCCCCGGTACCGCGAAGCCGAGATGGAATTCGCCGACCGGCAGACGACCACGTCGGACGAGTTCGACACCGACGCCCATGTCCAGGTCGGGGAACGCAAGGAGACGAACTCTCGACTCCTCGCGGCAACGGGTTCCATCGCGATCGCGACGCTGACGAGCCGCATCACGGGATTCGCCAAGCAGTTGATGATCCTGATGGTCCTCGGCCCCGCCATCGCCAGCTCGTTCACCGTCGCCAGCCAGATTCCGAACATGATCGCGGAACTGGTTCTGGGCGCCGTGCTGACCGCCATCGTCGTCCCCGTGCTGGTTCGCGCCGAGCGGGAGGACGCCGATCACGGCGAAGCGTTTGTCCGACGCCTCTTCACGGCGTCGCTCGTTCTACTCGGCATGGCCGCGCTGCTCGCGACCCTGGCAGCACCCGTACTCACCAAATACGTCTTCCTGTCCGAAGACGGCGAGGTCAGCACCGACCTGACCACGGCGCTGTCTTATCTGCTTCTGCCGGCAATCCTGTTCTACGGGCTGTCGGCGCTGTTCACAGCGTTTCTGAACACCAGACAGATCTTCAAGCCCGGAGCCTGGGCTCCCGTACTCAACAATGTCGTCGTCCTCGTGGTGCTCGTGGTCTATCGCCTGACTCCGGGTGAGATCTCGCTTGATCCGGTCTCGATGGGCGATGCAAAGCTGCTCACCCTCGGCATCGGCATCACCATCGGCGTCATCGTGCAGGCAGCCAGCCTGATCCCCGCGCTTCGCCGCGAGAAGATCTCGCTCAAGCCGCTGTGGGGTCTCGACGACCGCCTGCGCCAGTTCGGCGGCATGGCCGTCGCCATCGTCTTGTACGTCCTGATCAGCCAGATGGGCATGATCTTCGCGACCAAGATCTCCTCACATGCCGACGAAGCCGGCCCTGCCATCTACAGCCAGGCCTGGTTGCTCCTGCAGCTCCCGTACGGCGTGCTCGGAGTGACGGTTCTGACGGCGATCATGCCGCGCCTGAGCCGCAACGCTGCTGCCGACGACACCCCGGCCGTCGTGGACGATCTGTCGGTCGCAACGCGTCTGACCATGATCACGCTGGTTCCGATCATCATGTTCCTGACCTTCATGGGCCCGCAGGTCGGTGAAGCGCTCTACGGTTACGGCCGCTTCGGACCCGAACAGGCCGAACGACTCGGCACCGCTGTGAGCTGGTCGGCATTCACGTTGATTCCGTACGCACTGGTCCTGATCCAACTTCGAGTGTTCTACGCCCGCGAACAGGCCTGGACGCCGACGTGGATCGTTCTCGGCATCACTGCAGTGAAAATCGCTTTCTCGGCGCTGGCTCCGGTCTTCGCGTCCAACAGCGATCAGGTCGTGATCCTGCTCGGTGCGGCCAACGGTCTCGGCTACATCACCGGCGCCGTCATCGGCGGATACCTCCTGCACCGCAGCCTCGGAAACCTACAGATGGCCAACGTGGGCAAGACAGTCTGGTCCGTCGTACTCGCCTCGCTAGCCGGGTCGTTGACCATGCTCGCGGTCGACCGGGTCCTCGGATTCGATCAACTCACCGAGCGTTTCGGCGGACCTGGCTCGATGGTTCGCGTCGCCGTCGGCGGCATTCTGATGCTCGCGATCACCTTCACGATTCTCTACTTCAAGAAGGTTCCGGAGGTTCTGTCGGTAACGGTTGCGGTCTCCCGCAAGATTCGTTCACTGACAGGTCGCGCCGAACCGGACACACGTAACAACACCGACGACGACGTCACCGAGCTGATTCCTGCAATCAGAACGGAATCAAACGAGCAAGAACGACCGGGTGCGCTCCCGTACCCTGGTCATGGGCGTGCAGGATCGCAACCCGCGCGTATTCGGGGACGGGCTATCGATGGAGAAGGAGCGAGGGTGAGCGACGACAACGTTTCCGGCAACAAGAGTGCCGGGACTTCTGCCGTGAAAGCGTCCGAACAGAAGTCAACGGCATCGTCGGGCACACCTGCATCCACGAGTTCCTCCGCATCTGCCGGCCAGAAGCCACAGCAGGGTCAGAAACCACAGCAGCCCGCACAGCGACCGCAGCAGGGCCAAAGCCCGCAGGGTCAGAAGCCGCAGCCGCCGGTGCAGAAGGCCGCTCCGCCGGTACCTCCGGTCAGTGTGTCCAAGACACCT
>NZ_LVCT01000364.1:0-9113 GCF_001647205.1 Rhodococcus sp. EPR-134 | reverse complement strand
AAGACGGCTGCCGCTCAGACACCACCGCCCGCTGCACCTCGCACACCTGCCGCCGGATCCGCATCACGACCGGCCCAGCGACCGATGCCACGTGGACCGAAGCTCATCCCCGGCGCCTCTGTCGCCGGCGGACGCTACCGTCTGCTCGCGCCGCACGGCGGAACCCGCGGACTGCAGTTCTGGGAAGCTCTCGACGTCAAGCTCGACCGTGAAGTAGCCCTGACGTTCGTCGACGCCGATCAGCGCGGTGACGACGACAGCCAGTCCGGACCGCAGGCAGTTCTCTCACGCACTCTGCGCCTGGGACGAATCAACTCGCCCGGTCTGGCTCGCGTCCTCGACGTCGTCCGCGGAAGCTCGGGCGGCATCGTCGTCGCCGAATGGACTCCCGGCCGTTCGCTGCGTGAGATGGCCGAGACGACGCCGTCGCCGATCGGTGCAGCCCGCGCCATTCGCGCCCTCGCGGCGGCTGCCGAAGCTGCTCACCGCACCGGCGGTGCGCTGTCCATCGACCACCCGGACCGCGTTCGCATCAGCATCAACGGTGACGCCGTACTGGCGTTCCCGGCGACGCTTGCCGACGCCGATTCCACCAGCGACGTCCGCGGTCTCGGCGCCATGCTGTACTCGCTCATCACGGCGCGCTGGCCGCTGGCCGAACCGTCCGCCGGTCCCGTCGGTGGTTTGCTTCCCGCCGGCCGCGGCGCCGACGGGAACATCGTCGAGCCTCGGGTCGTCCGTCCGGAGGTTCCGTTCGACATCTCGGCCGTTGCGGTTCGAGCGTTGCAGTCGGAGAGTGGAATCCGCACTGCTGCCACCGTGCAGCACATCCTCGATCAGGCGTCCGTCGTCAACGACAAGACGGAAATGATTCCGGCACTTCGTCTCGGCCACCGCGAACAGGGTGCGTCGGGTCATGCACTGAACGACCCCGAAGCCATCGAGGCCGAGAAGAAGAAGTCGACGCGGATGCTCGCGGCACTGACGGCGCTCGGTGTCTTCACCGTGATCGTCCTGATTCTCCTTGTGGTGTGGGTAGCGAGCTTCCTCTCGGGTGGCAGTAACGACACCCCGCTCAGCGAGCAGAGTTTCGGACTGACCACCGAAGCCACTGCGCCCGAGAACAATTCACCGGCGCCCGCACCGGCGGCAGCAACCGTTCCGGTAGCTTCCTCGGCCGTAACGGTGTTCTCACCCCAGGGAACGCCGGATCAGCCGGCAACAGCGAAGAACGCCATCGACGGCAATCCGGCCACCGCATGGTCGTCGGATTCGTACTTCCAGCCGTTCCCATCGCTGAAGAACGGTGTCGGCCTGATGGTGACGCTTGCCGATGCCGCCAACCTGAAGAACGTTGCGATCACGTCTGATTCGCCGGGAACCGTCGTTGAAATCCGTTCTGCCCCTTCTGCGAATACTTCGCTGGATCAGACCAAGGAAATCGGATCGGGTGTCCTGAAGAACGGCGTGACCGACATTCCAGTCACGTCGGACGGCTCGGGTCAGTATGTCCTGGTTTGGATTACCCAGCTCAGCACCGAATCCGGACAAAACCAGACATCCATCTCGGAGATTGCATTCACTGCGGCAAAGTGATCGCCCTTGGCCCTTCTGAAACCTACCGACTGGGCTAATATCCGCCCGTGCACAGTTATCGGGGGGGCACCGGGGGCGGAGCCGGAAAATTCGAATCCAGAAGTTTCGAGAACAATAATCTCGAGGCGACGGATTTCGAATTGTTGACTGCTCATGTCGAGGGCGATCGGCATGCGTTCCGTGAACTACTGACCAGGCATCAGGATCATCTATGGCACGTTGCCCGGCGTACGAGCTACTCGGACGAGGACGCGGCCGACGCGCTCCAGGAGGGTCTGCTGTCCGCGCATCGCAAGGCGGCGAAGTTCCGCGGCGACGCGGCGGTGCGTAGTTGGCTCCACACCATCGTGGTCAACGCCTGGAATACCAGGTCAACAGCCTAAATGTTCCCTTCGGTACGCAGAGAGTACGCAGTAGCTCCGAGCGCCTCGTCGAAGAGTCCGCTGGCGGCCTTGCGGGTACGGTCCTCTGCCTTCGGCCACAGGTGGCTGTAGGTATCGAGCGTGACCGACGCAGACGAGTGCCCGAGTGCTCGTTGGACGGTCACTACATCACAGCCGGCCGCAATCAGGCCTGACGCGAAGTAGTGCCGTAGCGAGTGCAGCTTGACCTCCGTAACGCCTGCCGCGGCCCTAGCTTTACGCCAGCGCCCGCCGACCATGTTGTGCTCCATTGGGTTCCCGTTAAGGCCCTCGAAGATCCAGCGTTTCGGATCGTCACCCGGAACATGAAGGCGGATGTGCTCGGCCACCATGTCAATCAGTTCTTTGGGTGCAGCGACTGTGCGCTCGCTGCCGTACTTGGGTGGGCGGATCTCCACAACACCGCTACGGATTCGCTGCACCTGGCGTTCGACGTGAATCTCCCGGCGGAGGAAGTCGAAGTCCCCGACCTGAAAGGCTGACGTCTCACCCGAGCGTGCGCCAGAGAACGCGCACAGTGCGATGAAAAGCATGAACCGATCTTCGGCATTTGAGATGAGCTGGCCCACCTGCTCGCTGGTCGGAATGCTCATCGCCGCTTCAGCGCGCCGTGTACGCGGAAGTTTTACCCCTTGGCTCGGATCGACGGCCAGAGCTTTGTCGCGTATCGCTGCCTTCAGAATTGCGCGCACGTTCATCATTCGAGACTTGATGGTCGACGGCGCCAAGGGTTGATCCTGCATTGCCTTGACCCACGTCTCGAAGTGGCTAGCCCGCAAATCGGACATAGCTACATCTCGGAACGGAACAGTCCTGTCGAGACGGTCATTCTCGCGACGCGTGTGATGCACCCAGACTTGCCGGGGCGCCCACTCGGCATAGAAGCTGCCGAAAGTGATCTGGCCGCGCACAGGGTCGATGTAATTGCCGGTGACCTGACTCGCAACGATGTCATCGAGCCACTTCTGGGCATCAACTTTGCGGTCAAATCGTTGCGTTCGCTCTCGGCTGTCATCATCGACATACCTTGCACGCCAGCGCTTTCCGATGCCATACAGTTTGGGCCGTAGCGTCGTTTGCGGCGTCCCATCGTCATTGATTAGTTGATTGCCGTCGCCGTCAAGTAGGGGACGAGGTTTCTTGAGATCTCGCCATAAATCCTCGACGCCGGCGCGCCGGTTACGCTTCGGAGTCATCATTTTTTGTGCGCCATGCTTCAAGTAGCAAGTCAGCGTCGCTGAGCTCGGTGAGGCTCGCAAGGGTTTCAAGTTCTTTGATCAGAACATCACCACTGGAGCGCAGGTCAATCAGGCGCGCTAACGCCACTCCCATCCGTTTCACGTCAATTGGTAGCGCGATGAAGTCTTCGTTGGTTATGCGCACCTTTTCATTCGCGCCTCGATTGGCAGCCTTGAATTCCGGTGAACTCTTGAGTTCCTTTGAAACCTTAAGGGACATCCTGCGGAGGCTGGAGAGGTCACCCTTGAGCCGACGCAGGACTATGGCAGCACTTGCAGCCAATTCCTCATTAAGGGCATGGCGGTCTATCGCATGGGAGGTTCCCAGAAGTTGATCGATCGATTTCTCGAATACGCGAGCCAGGGCATCTGCTTCGTCAAGACGAATTGATCTTGGCCGCAACGAGTCTCGTGCTTCAATTTTCGTGATGGTCGTCGGATGCATCGCGACTCCAGCATCTGTAACTCGCCGAGCAAGGTCCGCCTGTGACCACTTGCGCCGCTCCCGCTCCCATTTGACGCGTTCGCCGAACCTCTGCTCTGCCGTTTCCATCGCCGCCATTTCAGCAACTTTACATTTTGGCTTGCATCGTGGCTAGCCAACGGTGTACAACGTATTTAGCACCTCCAAATCGGCAGGTTGCTAATTCAGGAGAAGAGACAATGAGCCTTCCCACCACGGCAGCGAGTCGCACTCACGCGGACGTCGCCTTTGAGATGGAGCGGTACCTCACGACCAAGCAGGTCAGCGAGAAGACAGGCATCCCAGTCAGCACACTTCGCTACTACCGCGCTAAGGGCATTGGTCCCGAGTCGCATGTACAGGGGAAGTCGAGAGTGGTCTACAAGCTCTCCAAGCTGCAGGAATGGCTCGTAGCCCAGGAATCCAACGGGGTTCGCGGCGGTGTCGCTTAATGAGGTGCCAACGAAAAAACGACACCGGCCGGGGGAGTTGCATTCCCAATTTGGCCGATGCCGTCCAGAACCCCAACAACCCTTACGAAAGCAGGAGATCTGTCATGAGTTTACCAATTATCCCTACCGTTGCCGAGGTTCTCGCGGGTGTGCCCTCAGGTGAGAGCGTCCACACCGTCGTAGCCGTGATGACTATCGGAAAAGTTGCGCCACACACGAGCGTTGATGTCGAGCTCAGCCGCTTCGATGCCCTCGATGATGAGGGTATCGCTCGTCCGTCCGAGTGGGAGGTCGAGTTCAGTAAAGGCGAGGGGAGCAGTTCTATCCATCCCTCCGAAGTGCCGGCCCTGATCGACACGCTGACCGAGATGTATCGGGCATACCTGGACCTCACCGTCGCCGCATTCCAGATGATCGAAGACGGGCAGGCCCCGAAATGACGATCATCGTGAATGCGCCGACAAGTGAACAAGTCTCGGCAAAGCTGGACGAAAATGGCGGCGAGAGCACCATTTTGGCCCAAGTTGAACGTGCTCCCTTCAAAGCTCAGATACTTCGATACGACGGGCATGACGGCGAGGAGTTCTTTACCGACCTCCCGCGCATCGAGATCGACTGCTCGGATCAGGACGGCGGAGAGATGTTCGTCGACCTGACGATCCTGCCGGATTACGTGGAGACGTTCGCGGAAGTAGTGAACGAGATCGTGTCCGACTACCGGGCCATCGCCAGCCGGTGCAAGCTTCTCGCCCGCAATGAGTCCGAGATCCGTACATCGGCCGACTACCGGGAGTCGCTGTGACCACAACAACTTTCGCGCTCACCTTCCTGTTGATCGTCGAGAACATCACGATCATCTGCCTGGGCGCCCTCCACTTCCACGAAACGAGGTATTCCGATGGTGCACCCAGAGGCGATCAGGATGCTGATCGAATTCACGGCAGCGCTGTTCCCGATCGAAGGCAAAAAAGCGTTTCTCGGCGGCGGGTTCCACAACGCCACCCGCGACCGAGACGCCCTCAACAGGCTCGCCCGCAAGTATCCGGGATGCAATTGGGGGTTGATCATCGCCGGCGTCATCTGGCTTGACGAAGACCCCCGCAACGGCGGAAATCTTGAAGAAGTTTTCAAATCCGTTGGTTTCCAGCAGTTACCAGAGACGCTCATCGTCAGAACAGGCTCGGGCGGTAGGCATATGGCGTTCCGGTACGACGGGAAGATTCGCGGCAAACTTGATCGACACCCTGGAATTGACCTGAAATCGTGGCGTACCGGCTACACCGTTGCCCCCGGGTCGACCCATCCTGAGACCGGGAAGCTGTACCGGATCGAACGTGACCTTCCGATCGCCCCGTTGCCACAAGAGCTGCTCCCTCTTGTGACCCCACCCGTCTACAAGCCGTCACCGGTCACCGTGAATCCGGAACGGCGCTCGGATGGCTTGGTGCGCAAGGTTGCCGAGGCTGTCGGTGGTGGCAGAAATCAGATCACGTTCTGGGCTTTGTGCCGTGCTCTCGAACGTGGGAGCAGTTCGGTTGTGCCTGAGATCCGCGATGCAGCACTGTCCACAGGTTTGACCGAGGGAGAGTTCGAAACATGTCTGAGATCGGCTCAGCGCACCGCTGGAAGGAGGGTCGGATGAGCAGCGACGAGTTCTTCAACGCCACAACCGAACTCCAGACCATCCGACAGTGGGCTCGAGCTCGCTACGCAGCCGAGTGGGCCGTCTTCGGTGGCGTCCTACTCCGTGTCGCCGCTACCACCGGACCCGAAGTCCAGTTGCCTGGTGTCATCGGCGGACGCGCATCACTGAACTTGTTGTGCGCGTTCGTCGCTCCATCCGGCGGCGGTAAGGGAATCTCGGACAAGGTAGCGCGTCTCGCATGGCCGGCGCCCATCGTCGAGCGCCCGATCGGATCGGGTGAGGGTATCGCAGCGACATTCGTGCCACCGAAAAAGGAAGGCGTCGAACCGATCACCAAGGCGATCATCAACGTGCCGGAGATCGACACCCTTGCCGGCATCGCGTCACGGCAAGGCTCGATCTTGTTGGCACAGCTGAAGTCGGCAGCGATGGGTGAACAACTCGGGCAGGCGAACTCCAGCGAGGCAACCACCCGTATCGTCCCTGCGCACACCTACAGGCTGTGCATGAGCGTCGGCGCGCAGCCTGCCCATACGGGGGTGCTGTTCAATGACACGACGGGTGGAACACCGCAGCGGTTCCTGTGGTTCCTCACCACTGATCCCGATATGCCCTCCGACGTCACTCCGGACCCCGAGCCACTGAATTCGCGTCTGCCGTTCTGGCGACCGGACGCCGACGGTGTTATCGAGATCGGCTACGGCCCGCCCGAGATCACCGAGATGATCATCGGGGCGCACATTGCACGGCAGCGTGGCCAGGAAGATGCGCTCGACGGACACGCCATGCTTACTCGGTTGAAGGTTGCAGCGTGCCTCGCGATTCTGCATCACCGGATCGTCGTTTCTGAACTCGATTGGCAACTGTCGGGGGTGGTGATGGAGGTGTCGAACCGAACTCGCGATTGGGTGGTGGCGGAATCCAAGAAGGTGGCCCGCCAGAAGGTTCGGGACCGCGCTCTCGCACGTGCTGCGGGAGATGAAGTTTATGACCAGCGGCTGCTCGATCGGGTCAGAAACAGTGTCACCAAGATGCTCGACAGAGACGGGGAACAGTCGAGCAGCGAACTACGTCGGCGGCTGGGGAAACGAGACAAGCGTGACCTCTTCGATCAGGCCGTCGCGGAACTAGAACACGAAGGAATGATCGAGCAGGTTCCGGGAAAAGAACGCGGAATCAGGTTCCGGATTGTTGGTCACCGTGACCAACCCGGTCACCCCCCGTTTCCGCAGGTCAGCGACGGTGACCAACTTGGTCACCGTGACCAAATACAAGCATCTGCTGATACGACTCATGCCGCTACCGCAGAGTTCAGCGCTGAACCAGAGTTCAGCACCTATATCAGCAGGTCAGAGACGCTGAACCAGAGTTCAGCGCTGAACTCGGAAGAGAGTATTCATGCCGATGAAACCGCAGATTCAGCGACCTCCAAGAGTCCTCTGCACGCCGTTGCCGACCCGACTCCGCCGACGACGATGACAGCGCGTCAGTGGATAGACGCGCACGTCTCCAAGATCCTCGATGGCGGCGAGAACACGGTCGAATCGTTAGAGGTCTACGAAGCGGGAAAGGCTGCTGGCTACAAGCTGGACAACCTCCGCCAAGCCGCCAAGAGTTCCTCACTGATCTCGGTCGCCGCCCGCAAAGGATCGGTGACGGTATGGAATCTCGGCGCCGGTGGTCAGAACACGATCGTCTCGGCGGAGGAATGGCTGACCGGCTGGCTGCGATCGACCGGCGGATGGGTGAAGGCTGCTGATGTGTACGCCGCGGGCCTCGCAGCTGGGTACGGGCGAGACACCGTTAAGTCGGCCAGTGTCCGCGCTGACGTGGACAAGCGGGGGCAGTCCATAGCGACTGAATGGTCCGTCGCCCCGGCCGTCGTCGAGCGGGGTGCTTGATGGCAGAGCAGGGTTCAGTCTCCGAAGCAACGCCGAGACGCCGGTCCGGTTCACGGAAGGAACCCGGAACCCTGTCTCTACTCGCGGAGATCCTCGAGAATCGGCCCAACCTTCCCGAGGCGAAGTGCCGAACGCATTGGGATCTGTTCGACAGCATCGCAGATCACAAGGCGACTGACGATGACAAGAACTACGCACGCGGGCTGTGCGGTCGCTGCCCGCATCTGACCGAGTGCCCTGATGCACTCACCGCACCCCACCGAAAGGCCGGATTATGGCCAACTACACACGTCCAATCCAGTGCACTCACCCTGAATGCCCGCACTTGACGCACCATCCGAGCGCCCTGTGCCCAGCCCACAGAAAGGACAGTTGATGAGAATCCAGCCCACCCCAGTTGGCGCCCCACGAGTGCGGGCCTACGTGAAAAGGTCCCGCATAGACATCGACATGGGCGGGGTCACCTACCAGCTCAGCAAAACCGAAGCGCTCGGACTCGCTGACGTACTGGTCGACATCGTTGAATCACTACCCCGATTGAAGGAGAACATCATGCACGACAGCGAAGATTCCACCTACCCTTCCGAATGGTCCGATCTGCCCGAGAAGCCCGAACTGCTCGACAAGTACCTGCCGAACGACCTCGAAATGGCCAAGCTCGCAGAATGGCTGGCCGACTATTACGCCGAGGATGCCCACGCCCGCCCCGGCTGGCTCGAACTGTCCGACAATCCCGAGCGGTATCAGAACCTCCTCATCGGGGCCGCGGAACTCCTCAAGCCCTATCTTCGGCACCCACTGACCTCGGCACGGCTGCGAGACCAAGCGATCGCGCACAAGCAGACCGCCATCGAGAAGAACCTCGGCTGAGCTATGAGCGAGAGCATCGGAAACCAACTCCCGCAGCCGGACCCACGAGGGCTACTCACATTCGACCACCTGCCTCGCGGCCTCCGCATTGCCGAGGACGCCACCCAAGCAGGTGACCATGAAACCTCGAAAGCGGTGAGCGGTGGGTCGCCGTGGACGAGGCCGGCGACGCCAGCAGAACGAACCCTGTTGACCCACCTGGGATACGAACTACCCGACGAACTCGACACCACCGTCCGGTACGTCACCAGCGGCGTACGGGAACGCACTTGGCCGACCCTCGACAACTGACCCCTCCCTACGGACTCACTGACACAGGAGCACCCGAAGCATGACTACACCTGCAGCACCAGAACCGCAGACCACCACACCCGCAGACCTAGCCGATCCACCAGTCACAGAGACGCCGGACAACGACGTCGAACGTGAAGAAAGCGGCGCCGACCTCGCGCACGTCCGCAAGCTCCGCTCCGAGAACAAAAACCTCCGCGAACGCGCCAAAACCGCCGAGGATCAACTCGGCACC
>NZ_LVCT01000363.1:0-15222 GCF_001647205.1 Rhodococcus sp. EPR-134 | reverse complement strand
ACGGAACTCTCGGGGATAGGGCTTCGGCATGGTGCACATCCTTCCAGCGGCACCTCTCGGCACCACAGATCAGATGTCACCTATCCGTGCAGCAGACCCACATAGTTTGATCCATTCTTTGATTAGCGTTGACGGTATCGACCTTCCACGCAGTTCGAGTCGTAATTGCTTTCTTCTCCGGAGCGCAATTTCGCCTACTGGCATGATCTCTTCGTATGATTGGGATTCGGATCGCGTGGGTTGTACTGGCGGTCGCCACCGGGATTCTGGGATCCGCGACGGCACAGTGGCCGCTGTACGAGATCACCGATTGCGAAATAGGCCTCGGCCCGCTCAGTTCTGCCGATTGTTACCGCTCGATTCACAACTACTTCGGGCGGGAGCTCTTCTTGGTGCTGGCGTTGCCGGTGGCTCTGTGCGTTATTCCAGCCGTGATCCCACGACCATTAGTTTCCTGGATCGTCTCGGCGACAATGCTTTGCGCTGCAGTATTGGGTTTCTTTGCAGCTTTCAGCTCTGATATGCCTTCTCTGCTGTCGATGGTGGGGAGCCTCCCTGCTGCAGTGCTGGCATTGGTACTTGCTGCGGTGCATCAGGGGATCGCATTGCGCAACAAGGGCGCCATTGCGCGTGCGCGCAGTGGGGTTCGCGATACGCAGCCGAGTGAGTGATCAGTCGGGGCTGAAGAACAGTTCCATCGAGATCCAGAACCACGCCACCATTGCCGCGACCGGCAGGAACGCGAGCACCAATGGCAACGCGAATTGCCTGCCGGTGCGGCTGGGAATAGTCATAAGTCCGAGCAAGACGAACACGGCGGCAGGCGCCGCCCAACTTATCCAGTAGGTGAGTGGTGGTGGGTTGGGCCCGAACGACGTGAACGAACGGTTCGGATACAGCTGCGGCTGCGGGACATCGGCGAAGTGTTGCCACAGGAGTACCAATGGCAGGTAGCCGAACAGTCCCAGTAGGAGGCCGACGACGAGTCCCGCGAAGATTCGTTCGCCCCTCATCTCAACGCACCCGTCCGAATCAATCGTCCCACTGCCTATGCGACTTCTGGTAAGTCACGAGGCTGAATCCGTAGAGCCCACGCCCGGGCCGCAACGAACGTCATGGACAATACGAGAACGACCAGCAGTACGACCGCGATCCAGGTGGGAGTGGTGGTGGAAAAGCCCAGCCTCCACGCAGTACCGACACCTACAGTCGTCGCCGCCAACGCCCCGACCGGAAGCATCGCCGCCACCGCTCGCGTCGTGCGAACAGTAAGTCGATCCCCGGCAGCGCGAAGGACTCCGAACACGGCGGCGACCGAAATGCCATACGCCAGGAGACCGCTGACGGCATAGACCAGGAGCGGGGACCATCCGATATCAACCGACCCGGTGAATGCCATGCCGATCAAGACCAACAGGGGCGTCAACCCAAGCGTGACGCCTGCGAGGCCTGCCACCACAGTTGGAACCATTCGATTGTCCTGGCCTCCGGAGATTCGCACGCCCGCGAGGCGGAGCACGAACCCGGTCAGCGCGCCCAGAAGGGCGCCGATCACCGCAGCCTCGATGGGCCAGGTCCATTGCGATTCACCCGCGAAGCCCGAGATTGTGGTGCCACCCGAAAAGAGGGTGATCGTGGCGGACGCCTGTGCCGATCCCTGTGTCAGCGCCGCCGTGACGATGGCAACGGTCGCACCGAACAAAGCAAACCCGAGTGCCTGTTTCCACATCTAGCCATCTTGACCCATCCCGCGGGAGAATTCGGCACAACGGCAGTCTCATCCGGATGCCTTCTCACTGTGCAGATTGGGGGCGCAGCCGACTTCGGCGATAATTGTGTGAAGGGGCTGGTGGTGACACCCTCGTCGTATCACCACCAGCCACGTTCGACACTCACGACCTGCTGTCACGCACGCAATCGGCGACGTGCTGCCAGTGCTGCCGGAAATCCGAGATCTGCATCGATCACTTCACCGGAGAGACGTTCCGAGATTTCGATCAGTCGACTGCATCCGGTCTCTCCGATCGCCTCGTACGGGTACGACCCCAGCACATCGGTCTGATGCTCAACCCGCTTCCGGCGATCGCGACCCACCTCGTTCAGGTGAAGCTCGGGGCCGCCTTCGAGCCATCCACGCGCCCGCACACTTTCGACGCCTTCCGCCCACTGATCGTTGTCCCATGCCCGGCTCATTTGCAGAGCAGCAGCAGGAACATCACCGGTTGCGGCGTGGACTACCAACGCTTCGACACCGTTGAGTCCCTCGGCGTGAAGAAGTGCGACATGAGAATCTCCGCGAAACTCCCGGAGCAAGGATTGGGCATGCCACAACACGAGATGAGGCTCCTCAGGCCACGGCAATGATGCGTGCCCACCGAACAGGGGTCGCCCTTGTGGTCTGTTGCAGGCGCGTTCCGCGGCTCGACGTGCGAGTTCGGCAGCTTCGCGAACTTCGGTGCCGTCGACATGTTCTCCCCAGGCCTTGCGCAGCGAACGGTCGACAGCGTCGAGCCGAGCGGTGAGGATCTGTTCGGGGGTGGCGATTGTCCAGGCTTCCGGCAGCACCGCGTGTACCAGTTCGGGGTTGAAGTTGAAGAACGTAGCGATGGTGACTTCAGCCGCTACTGCGCCCATGGGCGCAGACCGCGAAGCGAAGTAGCCCATTCGAGGGTGTGTAAAGCCCAGTGCGGCATATGCTTCCGCGCCGAAAGGGGTGAAGTAGATCATGCCGTGTATCGGTTCGGCTCCACGGAAGACGCGGCGCGCGGTTTCTGGTGCGATCGAGGTCATCGATAGTCCTTCATGCTGGTGGTGTGGTCTTCGAACAGTCGATTCGGATGGTTGTTCTACGCCGGCTATCTCCCTCTGACATACATGCGGTCCCGGACGGCATCACCCACTCGGTAGACGGCCAGGACGACCAATGAAATCAGAATGCCGGAGGGGAGAATCTGTTGTGGTGCACTCAAGATGTGCAGGTACGCATCGGATAGGTCACCGCCCCAACTCGGAGTGGGGGGCTGTATTCCCAACCCCAGGAATGAGAGTGCCGCCTGCGCGAGAAAAGTCAGGCCGGTGAGCACGGTCACCTGAACGACAACCGGCCCGATTGCGTGCGGAAGAAGATGACGCAGGAGCACTACGTGCGGCGGGCATCCTGAGAGTCGCGCGCTCAGAACGAAGTCTCGGTTCCTCGTTTCGCTGACCCCGGCAGCCAGAATTCTTGCAATTGTGGGTGCATAGACGACTCCGAGCGCTGACATCGACGTGATCAGGCTCGGCCCCAGAACACCGGTAATAGCCACTGCGAGAACCAAACCTGGGAATGCCAGCAATGCGTCCGCCACCCGGAGGAGTGACGCGCCGATCCAGCGTGGCCAATATCCGGCGATCAACCCCCACGGAATTCCCAACAGCAGACTGACAGCGACAGCGATCGCGACGCCGAAGAAGGCGGAGCGTCCTCCCCAGATCAATCGACTGAGCACGTCACGACCGAAGCCGTCAGTGCCAAGCAGGTGCTGTGCACTCGGACCGGCGAACGTGTTGGTCAGGTTCTGATCGGTCGGACTGTGCGGAGCCACGAACGAGGCCAAGACGGACGCCGCTATCAGCGTTCCGAGAAAGCAGTAGCTGAGCCATAATCCGGGGTGCAGTCGAGGGAGAGCCCACTTGGAGCGGGTCTCGCCTGCGGTGGTAAGCGCGAGTTGGCTCACGAGATCGTTCCCTTCCTCAATTGTGGGCTGATCATGTTGTTGACGACGTCGACCAGGATGTTCACGAGAAGCACGATCACGACGAACAGCAACACAATGCCTTGAAGCATCGGATAATCTCGCGTGTCGATCGCAATGACGAGAGCGCTCCCGAGGCCCGGCAGCACGAAGATCTGCTCGAGAATGACCGTCGCACCCAGCATCGCCACGGCGAGCAATCCATAGACAGTGACAATCGTGGGAACGATGTTTCGTAGCGCGTAGCGCCACACGATCTTCCGCTCGTCGATACCCATCGCACGCGCAGTTCGTACGTAGTCACTTGACAGTGTCTCGATCATCGCAGCCCTGGTCTGCCGAACCGCAATCGATGCTGCGCCGGCAGCGAGCGCCGTTGCTGGTAGGACCAAATGGCTCAGGTTGTCGATCACACTGTTCTCGAGAGGAACCCAGCCGAGCACCGGTAGAACTCCCAAACCGAGGGCGAAGACATCGACCAGCACGATAGCGAGGAAGAAGTCCGGTACCGCGAGTCCGATCCCCGAAACCGTGCGGGTCAGACCATCGCTGCGTCGTCCCTGCCGCGTCGCGGTCCACACACCGAGCGGTATGGCGACGACGGCGGACAGTAACAGTGCGAGTACAACGAGCTCGGCGCTCGCCGGCAGGCGCGCAAGGATCTGTGGGCCGACGGGGGCGCTGTTCTGTAGCGACGTTCCCAGATCTCCGTGCAGAGCCGACACCACCCAGTTCCAGTACTGGACCAGCAGAGGTTGATTCAATCCGAGGCGCTCGTTGAGTGCCGCGATCGCTTCATCGCTGCCGTTCGGACCGAGAAGTGCCTCGGCTGGTCCACCGGGGATTATCCGGATAAGGGCAAAGGTTATGAAACTAGCGATAATCGCGGTAGGAATTATCTGTGCGAACCGGACGCCGATCATCCGTATGTAAGGATTCACCGGCGATCGGTGAGGGTTTCGGGTCGGATCGCTCTCAGGCTCGGGGGCCAACGAATTCTCTTGCGATACAACGGTCGTCGTCATGACTTCGAGAGGTACGTCAGATTGGGGGAGCCGTTCAGTGCAGGAACGGCCCCGTGGACGTTCTTCGTGTAGGCGACCACGTCGGGAGTGAAGTACAACGGTACGTACTCAGCGGACTTGATCACGACTTGATTGATCTGTTTGACGATGTCGAGCTGAGCGGTTTCGTCATACGTGTTGTTCAGCAGTGCGATCAGCTTCTCCAACTCCTCGTTGGGGACGGAATTCTGCCGGAAGTACGATCGCGAACCCAGAGAGGCTTCGAAATTGAGCGGTGCGGATGCTCGCGTGGGCCATCCCACGCTGAAGACGTCCGCGCTGTTGTGTGCGACGAACTCCGTAATCGCCTGAGGTCCACTCATTTCGACGAAGTCGACCTTGATGCCGACTTTCTCCCATTGTTCTCCGACAAGGACCGCGTTGGTCGAGTACGGCGGTAGGTTGCCTGCTAGTCCGCGCACGGTGACCCCATTCGGATACCCCGCCTCCGCTAGCAGCGATTTGGCCTTCTCCGGGTCGTACGGCCATGCATCTTCGGTTTCCTCGTCGTAGAACTGCGAACCGGGAGGATATTGACCGAACGCCGCAGTTCCTTCCGAGCTGTCCAGCGCGGCTCGCGCAATTGCCTTGCGGTCGAGCGCATACTGCATCGCCAGACGAACCCGGACGTCGTTAACCACAGGGTTCTTGTTGTTGATCACGACGAGCGCAACTCCGAGTCTCGGGTCGTGACTGACGTTCAGGTTGGGATTCCGTTCGAGGATCGGAGCACTCGACGGTGTGAGCCCGTATGCAAAATCCGCAGCGTTCGATGTCAGGGCATTTGTCAGCGCTGTGGGATTGGAGATCACCTGGATCTGGATCTTGGCGAGCTGGGGGCTGGGTGGACCTGCCGGTTTGTAATCGTCGAATCGACTGAATGTGTATGAACTGTTCGGGACTGCGCTGGTGAATGTGTACGGCCCTGCGCCTACAGGCATGTTGGCGAAGTCTGCCCCTGCTGCTGCCAGCGCAGTGGGGGAGACCACCATTCCCAATCTGCCGTTGAGCCAGCCTGGTAAACCGGAGGTAGGTGAACTCAACGAGATCGTGACGTGATCTGGGGACGTTGCTTCGATGCTCTTGATCGTCGGGACGGAAACGATTCCGAGACTCAAGCAGTGTTCCATGCTTGCCTTGACGGCTGCTGCATCGACAGCTGTACCGTCGTGGAAGGTCAAGCCGTTCTGCAACGTCATCTCGAACGTCAGGTTGTCCGGTCCGGAGAAGCCCCACTCGCTGGCGATTCCGGGCCGCAACTTCTGGGTGGCAGGTTCCGCATCGATCAGTGGTGCATACATCAACTGTAAGTAGTCGATGTCGTATCCGATGTTTCCCGCACACGGGTCGAGCGAGGCGGGCACGTGCGATGTCGCGATCTTGAGTTCGGCGTTCGGATCGGCAGGTCCGGTATCGCCGGCGGTACCGGTGGCGCTGCTCGAACAGCCGCTGAGCACAAGAGCAGAAAGTGCAAACGCAGCTACCAGCACACGTGGGCCACTTTTCCCATGATTCTGGAAGCGTGTGATCGGATATCGGGATCGCAAAGACAGACGCGGATTCATATGGTGGACTTTCGCTTTGGTCTTCTCGGAAGGGGGGAGACTGACGCGGCACGCATTTACTGCGGCGGGTTGGAGATTCCGATCGATGTGGCCGGGGACGATAGATGGCAGGCGGAGCTGTGTGCGGAATTCGAGGCCGCGCGAAGTGACGGCGCTTCCGACGCACAGCGATCCATCGCAAACGGGCAGCGGGTGCGGAATCGACAGCCCGAGGGTGGATTCCGTGGGTCGGGTAACTCGCCCCGCACCAATGCTTTCCGACGACTGCGCCGCTCGAGTTCGATGTGCGGGGCCGCGGCGAGAAGCGCCTGCGTGTAGGGGTGCGATGGAGTCCTCAGGACCGTGGCAACCGGTCCGATCTCGACGATTCGGCCGAGGTACATCACCGCGACGCGATCGGCGATCCGTGCCACCGAACCCAAATCGTGCGAAATGAAGATGTACGTGAGGTCATGTTCTTCTCGGAGATCGGCAAGAAGCTGCAACACCTCTTCCTGAAGCGAAACATCCAGGGAGGCAACAGGTTCGTCGCAGAGAATCAGTGGCGCCTTGGAGGCAAGTGCACGAGCGATGGTCACGCGTTGGCGTTGGCCGCCGGAGAGCTGGGTCGGGAGGCGGTCGGCAAGCTCAGCGCCGAGACCGACCCTACGCAACAGCTCGACGGCTTTCGGCCGCAAGGACTGTGGGATGCGCAGACGCCCTGGCGCCATCGGCTCGGCTACGCAAGCCCATGAGGCCATCCGATTGTTCAAGGCCGACGTAGGGTTTTGAAAAATGAGATGGGAAGATCCACCCTTGCCGAACGCCGGGTCGTCGAGATTCATAGTGATGGAGCCTGCGGCCGTAGCCACCAGACCCGCGAGAGCGTGAGCCGTCGAGGATTTTCCCGATCCTGATTCACCGATTATCGCAAGGGTTTCGCCCCTCTGTGCGGAGAAGCTGACGTCGTCGACCGCGCGAAGAGCTTTGCGTCCGCGTCCGTACTCGACTGCCAGATTCCGAACGTCGACGATGACGTCGGTGTTGCTCATCAGCTCACCAGTCCGAGCAACTCGAGTTCGTCGCTGCGGTGACATCTTGTTGCCGATTCCGGTGATCCGATCAGAAGTGGATGATCGGATATGCAGAGCTCCTCGGAGTAGTTGCACCGGGCGACGTATCGGCAACCCACGCCGTCAGCAGGGGCTTTGCTGGTGAAATCGCCTCGCGCCTTGGGTGATTGGGAGGAGACTTCTTCGAATGTCGAGCGTGCCGCCTCGAGAAGGCTGAACGTGTAGGGCTGCGCGGGCCGCCGAAGCAGCACGTCTCGTGGCGCGACGTCGACGATCTCGCCGCGAAACATGGTGATGACTCGATCCGCGACCTCGGCGACAACCGCGAGGTCGTGACTGATCAACAACACGGCAAGATCGCGCTGTTCGGCCAGTTCTCGAAGGAGATCGACAATCTGAGCTTGGATGGTGACGTCGAGCGCTGTTGTCGGTTCGTCCGCGATCAGCAACTTCGGACCGCATGCCAGGGCCATCGCGATCATCACCCGCTGACACATCCCGCCGGAAAGCTCGTACCCGTACGACTTCAAGGTTCTGCTCGGGTCGGCCAGTCCGACCTGGTGGAGAAGATCTGTAGCCACGTCCTCCGCATCGACTTTCGTGATGTCGCGGTGGGCCTTCAACACATCGACGATCTGGCGACCGATGCTGACGGAGGGGTTGAGAGCCGAACTCGGGTCCTGGAAGACCATACTGACGTCGCGACCGCGTATTTTCCTCAACTTGGCGGCGGGCAGACCCACAAGTTCCTGTCCTTCCAAACGGATGCTTCCGCTGGTTGTTGCCGTACGGGGCAAGAGACCGAGCAGAGCGAGTCCGGTCAGTGTCTTTCCGCTCCCGCTCTCTCCTACGAGGCCGGTGATTTCGCCCGACCCCAACTCGAAGCTCACTCGGTCGAGGAGTCTGTTCGAAATCGATTCTGTCCCAATGTCAACCGTGAGGTCTCGTACTTGCAGAAGTGGGCTCATCGTCGGGTCGTCCACGTGTGATCGTTCATCGCATTCCTCCGTAAACAACTGAACTGTTGTGACTGGAATCACGTACCGGGGAACCATAAACACTCACCTGCAACAAAGTCAATGAATGTTGCAACGATTGCCGTCGATGGCGCCGTCTGATCGCCTCCGGCTACCGACCAGCACGTCGTCAGCGATACATTCACTCCATGGCCGAGACACGTGACATCCGCGCGGAAGCGTTGAGTGCCGCCCGACGACAGTTCGCAGCCGGAAAACCGCTCGATGTGAACGCTTTGGCCACCGAGTTGGGGGTGGATCGGACCACCTTGTTCCGGCGTGCAGGGAATCGCGACACAATTACCGGTGACGTGCTCGATTCGCTGGCGCGCCGAACGTGGCGAATGGGCCTCGAGGAGTGCGGTGGAAGCGGAGCGTCAAGGGTTGTCGACGTCCTCACTTACCATGCACGGGCGACAATCGAGACCGAATTCTTCCGGACGTATTTGACTCGGGAACCGCAAAAGGCGTTGTGCATACTCACAACTGGACTGGGGCCGATTCAGGGCACGATGGTCGAATCCGTGCGAAGGCTGATCGAAGCTGAAATACCGGAGCAGATTCGGCCAGACCTGCCCGTCGAGGACATGGCATATCTGCTGGTTCGCGTGGGTGAGTCGTTCATCTACAACGATTTGCTCACTGGTGGCACTCCGGATACGGAGAAGGCTCGCTTGGCGTTCCGGCTCATCCTCTCGCGTGACTAGTGTGCCGAGTTTCCGTTGTCTCAGTTTTCGTGAAAGCGCTTCGAATGCAAGCTATTTCATAGCTATGCCTGGTTGTATGACCCAATCAGGCTGGTGGGATCGGCACAAAGCTCCGCATCTCGTCCCGTCCGGGCCGGATGACGCCTGCGGCGGATTCGGGAACCTCGTTCCAGGCGCCGGGAAGGTCACGTAGAGGCTCGGAGACGACGATTCGGGTCTCCTCACTCAGATGGTGCAGGGCATCCACCTCAGGATGGAGCTTGCGCAACATGGAAATCGCGGTGGAGAAGAACAACGACCTCGACTGGTGCTCGCTGGAATAGCGAAAGATCCAGGTGGAGATGCCATCCGACGTGGCGACGGTCATCTGAACCGGATTGTCGATTCCCTGCGAGCGGGCCGTGTGCTCGACGAATCCGACGGCCCTCGCGACACCTTCGAACGGATCGTCGGTCAGGCCGAACGTCAGCGCGAGGAAGAACAAGGTTTCCGAGTCCGTCGATCCTTCGAGATCCGGAAAGAGCGACGGATCAATGGCAGTCACCAATTCCCGTTTCATGTCGTGGAATCCGTGTAGTGAACCGTTGTGCATCCACAACCATTGCCGGTGCCGGAACGGGTGACAGTTGCTGCGCTGCACTGCAGTTCCCGTCGAGGCGCGGATGTGAGCGAACAGCAGAGGGGTGCGCAATTGGGAGGTGACTTCGCGCAGGTTCGAGTCGTTCCACGCGGGTTCGATGCTCTTGAAAACTGCCGGTTGGGGGCCTTCCCCGTACCAGCCGATTCCGAAGCCGTCGCCATTTGTCGTCGTGGCCCCGAGTTGAGAATGCAGGCTCTGGTCGATCAGCGAGTGCTGTGGCCTGAACAGCAAGTCATGGGCCAGTATCGGCTCTCCGGAATACGCCATCCACCTACACATACTTTCAACTCAAGCAGATCGAGTCGGCGTTGACGGTGCATGCGCAGCGGCATGCGTCGTCTGGGTGGGCTTCCATGTCGACACAGCCCAGATCACGACGATGTTCAGCGCGATGATGAGAGTCGACCACCAGGGGTAGTACGGCAGCCACAAGAAGTTCGCGATGATCGAGATCGCGCAGATCACCACTGCCGACACCCGCGCCCAGGCCGCTCCGGTGAACAGTGCAAGCCCGACGAGAGCGACGAGCGCGCCCAACACGAGATGGATCCAACCCCACGTCGTCAGGTCGAACTGATAGACGTAGTCGATCCCGACTACGAACACTTCGTTTTCGGCGACTGCAGCGAGTCCTTGGAAGAACTGCACGATGCCGACCGTCACCAAGATGACGGCTGCCCCGATCGATGTTCCTACCGCGAAACCCTGCTTGACTGATGTTGTATCCGACATGACGGTTTCCCTTGATTCGGTGGGGGGGCGACCGGACACGTGCCCGGCACGCTCGTTGTAGTGATCGTTGTTCCACCGGCTGACCGCTATGAAACGGAAATACCTGTCCAATGCGGTGAGAAATCAGTGCGATCTGCTCCGATGTGCGGGCGAAATGTAACTTCTGACCCCTGTTGATCCGATGGACCCCTTGCCGGAACGCGTGTGCGGAGAAATTGCTCGTAACCGAAGTTCACAGAAAACAAGAAGAATTCGGCACGGAATTCGACCTATTTGTCCAGCTGTACTGGTATTTTGACTGAATTGACCGGAAGCTACGGTCCGCGGAAAAAAGGTAGCGAGAGAATGACGATCTTCGGCAGGCGTACCGCGGGCATCACCGCGACGGCCTTCGTCTTGGCGACCGTTGTGTCGACAGCACTCCCCGCAGTGGGATCGGCTGCCCCCGTTTCGCTCACCCGCGCGTGCAACTCGGAAATCAACGAAAATTCGATGTCACTCGATCCGGCCGTGATCGACGGTTGGTACGACATCTCGACTGGATCGCCTGGAACGAAAATCAACTCGATCGAGGCGTGGCGGACAGTGCCGGGAGACATCCTCGAGTTCCGCGCATCGGTGACGATCAGAGCCCACGGAAGTCCCGTCCGAGGGACCCTTCGGATCGACGGCGCCGGCTTGACCGGAGATCAGGATTTGATCTCCAGAATGACGTTGACCCAAGATCTCGGCCGGTCAGGATCAACGGTCACCGACGCTGACGACGGTTCGGTCATCCCCGTACGTGCCAAGCTCGCCTTCGACGTCACAACTCCGGGCCAGGTAGCCCAGAATCGGACAGTCAACCTCTCTGCGGTCAAGATCGTTTTGAGCGGCGACACCACCGATCCGGGAGGTGAATGCCCCGGCCCCGGCCCCGGCCCCGGCCCGGGCCCCGGCGGCGGCGGGAATGGAAGCGGTGGCGGGAACGGCGGTGGTGACGGTTCCGGTGGGAACGGTGGGGATTCCGGTGACGCACTTCCCGGTCGTGACGTCGGAAACCGAGTACCAATTTCCCAGATTCCGTCCGGCCCGACTTCTCGTCCGTGACAGCGGCACCTGGATCCACGGCCAGCCGAACGTGGGCCGCTGCAGTAGTTGCGACAATGCTCTTGATCGGCGGATGTTCCGACGACGGTGACTCGCCGACCCGCGTCCTCGCGACCGGCCAACAAGATTTGCCGCCAGGAATTCGCGCGGTGGTCGACGGTCCGGATGTCCCGACCACGCTGCGCACAGGCAACAGCACCGCTGACATCCTGCCGATCAAGACGACGACGGACGGCTCGCTCATTCCGCCCGAGGATGTCAGTGAGATCGGATGGTGGGCAGATTCGGCATTTCCCGGCTCCGGCGCGGGCACCGTGGTGATCACCGGACACATCAACGACATCTATCAGGGTGACGGTTTCGGAAAGAAGTTCTCGACACTGGAAATCGGCTCGGTCGTGACCGTGGCGGGCGCCGGGGGACAGACCTGGAACTACCGTATCGATGCGGTCGATCACTACAGCAAGGACGGCGAGCTGCCGGTCGAGCGATTGAACAGCCTCGACGGACCCGAAACCCTCGCGCTGATCACCTGCGGCGGCGAGTTCGTCGGTCCGCCGTTCGGATACGAGGACAACGACGTCGCGTGGGGAACTCCGGTGCCCGCATAGCCGAAAACCAGACGTCGGAACGGTTGATAAACTGGGTCCCGCGTTCGTGGCCATCCACGCACGTTTCGAAAGTCCGAAGAAGGAGATTGTGCTGTGGTTGACCTCGCCTATGTCATCGCTGGGTCCGAAGCGACTGGCGGTGCCGGCCTGCAGGTCGACCTGAAGACGTTCCAGGCATTGGACGTCTACGGCGTAGCGACCACCACATGTATCGTCTCGTTCGATCCCAAGAACAACTGGGGTCATCGCTTCGTACCGATCGCTCCTGACGTGATCGCTGATCAGATCGAGGCTGCCACGGCGGCTCACGATCTGGACGTCGTCAAGATCGGCATGTTGGGCACGCCCGCCACCATCGAGGTTGTGGCAGAGGGCCTGCGTCGGCAGTCCTGGCGCCACGTCGTCCTCGACCCGGTCCTGATCTGCAAGGGCCAGGAGCCCGGTGCGGCTCTCGATACCGATACAGCACTTCGTGATTCGATCCTCCCGCTCGCCACCGTCGTCACACCCAACCTGTTCGAGGCACGCACCCTCGCCGGAATGGACAGCATCGAAAGCGTCGACGACCTCATCGAGGCCGCACGTCGTATCCATGACCTCGGACCCAAGTACGTGCTCGCAAAGGGCGGTGTCGAACTCGCCGGTGGCGACGCCGTCGACGTGTTGTTCGACGGGACCGACGTGACGGTTCTCTCCGCCCCCAAGGTCGGCGAAGAGCGCGTCTCGGGTGCCGGTTGCACGCTGGCCGCCGCAGTGACCGCCGAACTGGCAAAGGGCGCCGACGTGGGAGAAGCCGTCGCTCTGGCCAAGAAGTTCGTCACGGCGGGCATCGAAGGCCGCGTCTCGGCACACACGCCGTTCGACACCGTCTGGCAGGGCGCGTTCAAGGGATAGGCGCACGGCGGCTCACATCGCCGCGCGCGGCCTGGCAGGATCGAGTGCGTGAGTACTGCGAACCTGAATCGAAGCGAAGTCGCCGAACGATCTCGAGCCATCTCCGTCGCCGGTTACCGGGTGGAGTTGGATCTGCGATCGGCGGTCGACTCCGCCGTGAAGACCTTTTCGACGGTCACGACAATTGATCTGACGTCCTCGGTGGAGTCCACGTGGCTCGATTTCATCGGTGCTGCAGTCGATTCCGTGGACGTCGACGGTGCGTCGATTCCGGTGGAGTACGACGGATCCCGGATCGGGCTGCGCGGACTCGGCGGATCGAACGTCGTTCGGGTGGCAGCTCACGGCCACTACAGCCGTTCGGGCGAAGGGCTGCACCGATTTGTCGACGACGCTGACGATCAGACGTATCTGTACACGCAATACGAGCCTGCCGATGCCAGGCGTGTTTTCGCCTGCTTCGAGCAGCCGGATCTCAAGGCGCCCTTCACATTCGAGGTGACAGCACCTGACGGCTGGGAAGTCCTGTCGAATCAGCCCGCGACCCAGACTCTCTCCGTGGACGGTGCACAACGCGTCACTTTCGCCCCGACGCTGCCGATCTCGACCTACATCACCGCGATCGCGGCCGGGCCGTATCACCGCGTGGCGTCGTCGTGGAGTCGCGGCGAACTCACTGTCGAGTTGGGTGCGCTGTGCCGGGCGTCGTTGGCTCCACACCTTGATGCAGACAACGTTTTCGACATCACCCGTCAGGGGCTGGACTTCTACGCCGAGTACTTCGACTATCCGTATCCGTTCGGCAAGTACGACCAGATCTTTGTCCCCGAGTACAACCTCGGCGCCATGGAGAACCCGGGACTGGTGACCTTCACCGAGGCATACGTGTTCCGCGGCACCGCAACCGACGAGCAGCATCAGCGCCGCGCCAACACGATCCTGCACGAAATGGCGCACATGTGGTTCGGCGATCTCGTGACCATGGTCTGGTGGGACGACCTGTGGCTCAAAGAATCTTTTGCTGATTTCATGGGATCGCTGGTCAGCGCCGAAGCCACTCGCTTCACCGATGCCTGGGTGGCATTCGCCATCAAGCGAAAAGCGTGGGCGTACCTCCAAGATCAGCTGCCGACAACTCATCCCATCGTCGCCGACATCGTCGATCTCGAAGCTGCGAAGCTTAACTTCGACGGAATCACCTACGCCAAGGGCGCCAGTGTCCTCAAACAACTTGTGGCGTTCGTCGGGCGTGACGCGTTCTTCGAAGCGGCACGCCGGTACTTCAAGGCTCACGCGTACGGAAACACCACGCTGGTCGATCTGCTCGACGTGCTCACGGAGACTTCCGGGCGCGACGTGCGCGAATGGGCCCGAATCTGGTTGCAGACCACCGGGGTGTCCACGCTGTCGCTCGACGGAACCGATGTGGTCCAGACGGACCCGCGGCCGCATCGGCTCGCAGTCGGAATCTACGACTACAACGAGTCCGGAGATCTTGTTCGCACCGAACGCGTCGAACTCGACATCACCGAATCACGCACGTCGGTCGACCTTCCGCCCGGAGCACTCACACTGCTCAACGACGAAGACCTCACCTACGCCAAGGTGCGATTGGACGCGGAATCTCTGTCCACTGTCGAGGCATCCCTGGACCGCGTGAGCGATCCGCTTGCGCGCGGGGTGATCTGGTCGTCGCTGTGGAACTCGGTGCGTGATGCGCAGCTCTCGGTGTTCCGGTACCTCGACATGGTGGAACGATTCGCTCCCGCGGAGACAGATCTTGCGATTCTCAGCTCGATCCTGACCGATGCCCAATACGCGGTTCTTCACTACGTTCCGAAAAGCTTGCGGCCCAATGTAAGTGCAGGCTGGTTGGAAACGACCTGGAAGGCGGTGTTCGAGGCCGAACCGGAGTCCGGAAGACAGCTGGCATGGGCACGGGCTCTGTCGGCCGCTGCAGCGGTCAACGATGCTCGCGCCGACGAGGTGCGGTCGATACTCGACGGCACCTGCCCGGGGCCGGTCGGACTGGCTCTCGATCCTGATCTGCGGTGGGCATTGTGGATCGCCCTGTCGGCGACCGGCCATGCGAGTGTGAGCGACTTCGATGGTGAGCTG
>NZ_LVCT01000362.1:0-849 GCF_001647205.1 Rhodococcus sp. EPR-134 | reverse complement strand
CGATGCCTCACTCTCGAACGACCGCCTGGATGCGACGATCGCCGGATTCCGTTCGGGCACGGACCCGTCGTTGATCGAGGGATATGCGGCAGAGTACTTCTCGTCCCTGGGGAAGTGGTGGTCCGAACGCAGCATCGAGATCGCCCGACGGTTGGTGAACGGACTCTTCCCGGCAGCTGAAGACACCTCTGCTGTCGATTCCTGGATCCAGGCCAATGCTGAGGCGCCCGCGTCGCTGCGGAGGCTTGTTCTCGAGCGTCGGGATCACCTGGCCCGAGACCTACGTGCCCAGGCGTCGAACGCGGTGATCTGACGCCATCAGCTCCGAAATGTCCTGTTCTTGGATATTGTCTAAACAGGGCTGCGACAGGAGACGACGTGCACACGATCACGGATCTGTCGCTGGTCACGGGCCCGGTTCCGCCCGTGGTGACGGTGCTCGGAATTCTGGCACTTCTCTGGCTGATCTTCTCGAGATCGAGGCGTCACGTGCTGATCTCGATTCCGGTCTGCATCGTCGCGGCAATCGCGATCACTCTCGTGCTGTACTGGCTGATCGAGAAGGTGTGGCACCCGTTCCCTGATCCGATTGCCCGTCCGGTCTACGTGTGGATCGGGTTGGGCATTCTCGGCGTGCTGCTGGGTGTTTCGCGGGTATTTGCGGCGACGCGGATCGACGGTCGCGTGCTCACCGTGGTCTCGGTGCTCCTGGTGGTCGTGTCGAGCGCGGCTCACGTGAATCTGCAGTTCCAGTCGTATCCGACGTTGGGAACAGCGCTGGGACTCTCGGACGCGGAGAAGGTTTCACTCGCCGACCTGGACGACGGCAAGGACGGGGCGGTACCGGTT
>NZ_LVCT01000361.1:0-5548 GCF_001647205.1 Rhodococcus sp. EPR-134 | reverse complement strand
GATCTACCTACCGCCCGCGTATTTCACCAACCCGCGACCGGAGTTGCCCGTGTTGGTCCTGCTTGCCGGCCAACCAGGCGCGCCCGAGGACTGGCTACAGGGCGGACGTCTCGTCCAGACCATGGACGCCTACGCCGCTGCGCATTCGGGCTTGGCTCCCGTTGTCGTCGTTGCTGACGGGACCGGGTCGGAACTGGCGAATCCGCTCTGCGTCGATTCTCAACTCGGGAACGTCGCGACGTACCTTTCGCGCGATGTTCCCGACTGGGTGCGCGGGAACCTCCAGGTGGATCCAGACCCGAGGAAGTGGGCGATCGGGGGACTTTCCTACGGCGGTACCTGCGCGTTCCAGATGGCAACGAACTTCCCAGCGGTATATCCGACGTTCCTGGATCTGTCCGGTCAGATCGAACCCACACTCGGCGATCGCAAGCAGACGGTCGATGCAGCGTTCGGCGGCAATGAAGCCGCGTTCGTGGCAGTGAATCCGCAGGATCTGCTCCGGGAGAAGAAGTTCCCCGACAGCGCCGGGGTGTTCGTGGTCGGCAAACAGGACAACGACTACCGCCCAGGTCTTCAAACGCTCTACGAAGCCGCAAAGACCGCAGGGATGGACGTCCAGTACGCCGAGGTCGACGGAGGGCACAGCTTCCAGGTGTGGTCGGCTGGATTGGCGAGTCAATTAGGTTGGCTGGGAACGCGACTCGGTCTGCCCGGATGAACGATCGTCCGGAAGTTCCGAAGACCCGATGATCAGCGGGTGAATTCTTCCGGTCGCCCCGGCTTCGGAGCCCAGTCCCTGCGGATCCGCCACACTCGCGAGCCGAAGGTCGAGTGCGCCGGTCCATTCTCGGGTCAATTGCGCATCGAGTGCGTCGACGCGCTCGAGTAGCGGAGGGTGCTGGTCCGGCGGGCAGGCTTCGAGCAAGGTCGCGAATACCGCGCGCAGACGACGCTGGACCTGCGCGGAATTGGTACTGAAGTGCCGGATCTCGTCGGTGGCGACGGACACGTAATCGGTCCAGGTGCGTTGCTGCCCTCTGATCAGCGTGAGATCCGAGGTTGACGTGTCGAAGCGGACCCGCGGGGCGAGAAGTACCAGAAGATCTTCGATGTGGTCGAGAGCCTGGACGGCTCGGCCCGGGTCGTTGATGGCGGGTGACAGTGCCTTGAGCGCGATGTCCACGATCGACTGAAGCGCTGCACCGGGGCTGACGACCGGGCTGTGCGTGTCACCGAAGATCAAGCACGACATCAAAGTGTCCGGGCGTACCTTCAGCGAGGGTCCGCGTACCTCGAAGAGGGGCGCGTTCTGGGCGACGAACTCGCCGATGCTGGGGACGACTTCGACCGAGACGTCCCAGCGGCCGGCCAACCGCTGCAGTCGTGCGAGGTCGATCGCCAGCAGAATCCGGCCGTCGGGTGAGAGGTGGCGCAGGCGAATCACCAGTGCGTCGGCACTCTCGGAGTTCTCGGACTCGCGCGGTTGGGGTAGGGGGAGCGGCTGACTGGGTTTCGGTGCGCCAGAGGGCAGGTCCTCGTACAGCGGATAGGCACGAATCGTCGCGCTCCGGCCCTGGGCCGCTATCCAACGCAGCAACCGACTGGAATTGAGAATCGACCCGACCTTCGCCACCAACGCGATGAACAGGATCGCACTGGCCAATGCCAGAAGCAGTGCGATCGCTGTGGAGATGGTCGGTGAGGAATTCTCCGAATCGAGCGCCAGATCGAGCGCAATGATCAAGGAGAAGACGAACGTGGCCAGAAACATGCCGATCGACCACCGCATCACCCGCTGCTGCGCGAGCATCGGGACCACCCGCACCGAAATCTGCGAGGCGCCGAACTGCATTGCGAGGGTGATGGCGGTGAACACCAGACCGGTGAGAGTGATCATCCCGCCGGCGATGACGCTGAGCAGCGTCGCGGTGGCCCCGGCGTCGACGCCCTCGGAAATGGTACCGACGTCGCCGTCGCTGACCAGGTCTCCGTCGATCCCGACGAGGATGTTCGCGGTGACGACGGACAGGACGACGAGGATCACGGGGAGACGCCAGACCGGGACTGTTCGTAGTCGTCGGCGAGTTCGACGCCAGCGAATTCTGTCCGAGAGCCGCCGCGACAATCCGACCTTCGACGTGGGGGTTGTGGTGTCGACGACGGGGAGCGGTGGTGGGGGCGGGGGAGTGGAACCGAAACTTCCCGACACCGTTTCCTGAACGTAGATCTTCGCGTGGATCATCGGCTCGCGATAACGCTGTTCACGGGCCACTGCCCGGCTCATCTTCGCCGGCTTGTCGCGGTAACGCGAGCGCGCCCACGGGGCACCCGGGCGACTCAACCGAATTGCTCCGATCAACAGAAGTGGGGTGAAGAACAGCCCGATCAAGCCGGTCCAGAGTTTGCCCTTCATCAACGTGATCACGGCGAGTCCGAGTTGGATGACGATCGCGACGACAACGCCGATCAACGTCGCCAGGCTACGGTCCTGCTCGTACGGGTCGAACTCTCCCGCGAACCCGATCGGGTGGACCCCGAGAAGGAAAAGGAACGAGATCGCGATGGCAACGAACACCGCGTCGATGGACGAGCGACCTTCCTCGGCCCAGTAGACATCGCGCAGATGCAACACGAGCGCGTACTCGTCGAGGACCAACGCGCTGCCGATACCGAACACCGACGCGAGAACACAATTGGCGATCGGGGTGTGATAGTCGGCCAGAGCGATGAAGGCGAAGCCGGACACGAGCATCATCATCAAACCGAAAACCATGTGGTGGATGTGCATTCCACCGGGCGTGACATTGCCTGGCCACCACGAGACCTCGGCCCGGATCATCCGGACGCTGAAGCGGATGAACAGGAACGTCAGGACAAAGGCGAGTAGGAGGAAGAACAGCGGGAGCCTGCCGGTGTCGACGACCGTGTGCTCGAACCAGGACCGCACGGCGTCAACTCTTGCTGGTGGCGAGCTTGATCAGCTGAGGAGCCGTTGCGTCGGGCAGGTAGGCACGCGTCAGTGCGATTCCGATCCGAGGCAGGTCGGCCTCGTCGCGGAAACACAGGAAAACGGCTTCGTACCTCGGCTTGAACTTCTTCTTGAACGCGTGAAGAGACCGGAAGCCGTAGAGCGGTTCCATCGCGGCTCCGAGCATGTCCAGCAGGCGGTCCATCGATGCGGCGTCGGCGCCGTCGTCGCTGCGTGCGAGCGGTGCTCCGGACAGTGAGACGAATTGGGCACCTTGTTCTTTGAACTCGAGGGCCGACGATGCGATGAGGAACTCGACCACCGGACGGAACCCGTCGGGACGTCGACGCATGACGTCGAGTGTCCAACCCTGAACCACGCCGCCTTCGCCGTACACCGGCAACCACGAGGTGACGCCGTGAATGCTTCCGGTCGGGTCGACGGCCAAGCCGACCCGGACGTCGCGGTCGAGCGCCTCCTCGACGCTTCCGAGGGTGAACCCCATCTCGGGTAGCCCCTTGTCGCCCACCCATTCCTCGGAGATGGCGCGCACCTGAGCCAATACGGAGAACGGCTCGTCGGCCAATGTTGTCATCCGGAAGGTGATGTCGTCCTTCTTGGCCTTGTTGAGGGCCGAGCGGATGTCCTGCCAGGATTTACCGGTGAACTGCAGTTCTGGTAGGTCGACGATCGTGTCTTCGGCGACCTGAACGGTGCGCCAGCCACGCCGGGCGGCGGCATCGGCTGTCTCCTTCCCCACGGAGAACAAGCAGGGAGTGAGGCCGTTGGCTTCGGACATCGTCGTGAATTCGTCCACCGCTGCGGCAAGTCGGTCGGGGCTCGCTATCGGATCGGCCAGGACCACGACGACACCGACATGCCGTTGGAATGCAACGACACTCTCACCCGACTCGCCGAAGTAGTAACTGTTGCCGTCCCACGTCGTCATCCACGACATGGTTCCGCCGCCGTGCCGTTTGAGCAGTTCCCGAGCGGCGGCGCGCGGATCGTTCCCGGACAACGGCCCGCCTCGAATCTTGCGCCGCATCGGTACGTGGAAAGCGTGGCGGCCCTTGATCAACAAGATGAGTTCGAGAAGCCAGAGCAGCGCGGTACCGACCGTGACGGCGCCGGCGCTCTCGTAGTCGAAGAAGATGACCGAAACGAGGACGAGGGCGGTGGCCAAGACCGTCAGTGAACCGAACACCACGGCAACCCACCAGGCCCAGCGGCGACCTCGTCGCAACTGGTCCGCGATGAGGGCAACGATGACCACGTCGATCAATGCCGTCCAGCCCGAACCGGTTTCGGCTTCCGTCGGCCCGAACGGTCCGCTTCCGGGGAACAGCCAGACGGCGATCTCGACCACGCCGATCAGGAGCAGGCCGATGAATCCGAGCAGGCGGATCTCGCGTCGCGTTCGGGGGATGAACCCGCGCTCTCCGTCGCCGAAGAACTTCTCGCCCACCGGCAGGAATATCGCGACCGCGATGAGGTGCTGCACGTCGGCGAGGCGGCCTTCGAAGAGGAACGCGATCGCAATGTACGCACACAGAATGGCGCGGACTCGCATTCGCCAGGGCGAGCGGAGTGTTGCTGTGGTCGCGGCGAGTGCGGCGATGATTGCAGTAGTCACGCCGACGTCGCGGTGGGTGGCGAGGTTGCGAGCCCAATCCCAGTCGGTGTGGCTGCCCGCCCAGAGGAGGAGCGATGCACCGAGTTCGCCCGCCAACTGACCGCTGATCGTGACGATGGCCGCGTTCTTGGTTCCCAGGCGCCATTCGCACCAGCCGACCGCGAAGGCAAAAACGACGATGATCGAAACATACTGACCCGGCGTCAATCCGAAGAACCACCCCGTGACGAGAGTCCACCACTTGCCTTCCTGCAAGGCAGGAACTCCGTAGGCGATGTCGTTGAACCACGAGTAGGTACGGACGTGATTCCACAGGGCGCCCGTCGCGATCCCGACGACGGTGATGGTGAGCACTACGCTCGCGGTGAACGGCACACGCCGCAGGACGCTCAGCGTGTCGGAGGCGAAGCGGGAGGCCCGATTCGACGCGCCCGGCGCGCTCTGGTCGGTCTGCGGGGTGGGGGTCTGGGACTGCTCAGCCATCGAGGTTCTCTTCTCGCCATGCCGCACGGTGGATTCTGCCTGTTCAGCATGACAGGAATACAGACCGATAAGCAGGCGAAGCGGCCAAAATGGACCAGACTGGCTGAGGGTCTCAGTCTCGTGGCGCTACTGTCGAGCCATGGTGAACGGAGATTTACTGAATCGGGACCACGTGGTCGCCTCACTTGCCGCTTTCGAACCTCGGTCGGTCGAATTGGACGGAAGGCGCTCGGCGTCGGTGGTCATCGTCGTCATGCGGACAGCGGACGGAACACCAGTGTTCCCGGTGACGAAGCGGCCGAGCAAGATGCGCGCCCACCCCGGTCAATTCGCGTTGCCGGGCGGAAGCGTCGACCCGGGCGAGTCGTCCGAACAGGCAGCGGTTCGGGAACTTTCCGAGGAGCTGGGTGTCGACGTTCCCGAATCGAAGATCATCGGCCGGCTCGACGACTACGTCA